>NZ_JAXIOM010000086.1:0-10844 GCF_049311025.1 Arthrobacter sp. 3Tela_A | reverse complement strand
CCCCACCCCGCGCGGCGCGGCCCCCCCCCTTGTGGCCCCCCCCGCCCCGCACCGGTGTTTTTGTTGGGGTGTCCCGCTCTCCTACCAGCGGACTTTGCGTTCGCGGCGGCCCTGCCGGCCATTGGCGTGGCTGGGCTTGCTGCCCTTGCCCAGGCTTTGCCAGCCAGGCAGATTGGCTTCCTGCTGCTGCGCCGCCGCAAGCCTCCGCAGCCCTTCCTCGCTGAGGCGGCGGGCGGCTGCGGGGGCGATGTTGACCTGCAGCTGGGCCTCGGCCTCGGCGGAGGGCTGGTTGAGCAGATCGGCTGCTTCGAGAGGGTTCTGTGACGGGGTGTTTGTCGGTTCGGTCATGGTTTGCTCCAGTTCATCTCTGGCTTGGCTGGGCCAGGGCGAAGCCCTTCCGGGCGCACCGGGGCTGAACGCCACCGGCGGGTTTTCGAGCTGCAGACGGAAGGACGCGCAAGGCCGACGGCCTCAACAAGCGGTTTATGTGGGTCTGCGTAGAGCGGTTCGCGCCGGAATGGAGAAGCCGGCGATCCCGGCTGGTCCGTCCGCGCGGAGTTCGCTACTCGAAAATGAGCATGTCCATGGGCAGGACCCTAACAAGCGGGGCCCGCATTGAGAAGGGCAAACGCAAACGAACTAGCGGAATCCGCCGTCGCTGCTCAGGATCTGCCCCACCATCCACCGTCCCTCGTCGCTGACCAGCCAGGCGATGAGCCGTGCCGGATCGTCCGGTTCGCCGAAACGGCCGGCCGGAAAATGTGCAAGGACTTCGGCAAGGACCTCCGGCGGCCGGTCAGCTGTTTCCGGATTGAGGTAGCCGGTGTTGACCGGCCCCGGGTTCACGGTGTTGAGGAGGATTCCCCGGCGTACCAGGTCTGCCGCTACCGAAGGCGTGATGCCCGCCAGGGCTGCCTTGGACGTGGCGTAGGCAATCTCCGAGTCCATGACCCCGCCGTTGATCTGCCCCGAAGTCATCCAGATGACTCTTCCTCCCGGCCGGCCGTCGTGCCGGGCGGCGAATTCCCGGGTGGCCAGCAGTGTGGAGCGGGCGTTGACCTGCCAATGGGTGTCGAGCATCTCCGGGGTCATCTCCGCCAGCGGTCCGTCGCCGCCGCTGCGGGCGTGGTTGCAGACCAGGATGTCCAGGTGGCCCAGTTCAGCGGAGGCGTCCCGAATCAGTTCTTCGGCGGCACCCGGCTCCGAAAGGTCAATGCTGCGGTGGGCCAGCACGGCGCCGTCGCTCAGCTGTTCGCGCAGTCCGTCGGCAACGGCGCTGATCGAATCCCCGCCCCACGGCTGGTCAAGGTCATGCGGCCGGTAGTGGGCGGTGAACAGGTTTGCCCCCATCCGGGCGAGCCGCGACGCCACGGCATAGCCGATGCCCTGGCGGCGGCTCACTCCGGTTACGACGGCGGTGCGTCCTGCCAGCGGCAGCGGACTTTCCATGCTCAGGGCCTTCCGGGTTTGATGTCGGCAATGGGGCTGGGGGTTCCGAAGCGGTGGGCGGTGATGCTGATGGCCTGCTCATGCAGGAAGGGCAGCAGTTCCACCCGGCCGGATTCGGTGACCGGCTGGGCGTACACGGCACAGTCTGGCCGGCCGCCCAGTGCTGCTGCCAGCGCGCTCCGGTCTCCGCCGAGCAGACGGATCCGGGACGGCGGCGTTTCCATAGCCGCCAGCCGGCCAAGCCACTCGGCGTCGTTTTCGACGCTGACGGAGCAGGAGAACGCTGCCAGGGCGGCGGTGATGCCGGGTGACAGCGCCTCCGGGACGGACACGGTGACCGGAGCGCCCGCCAGCAGGGCGGCGGAGAGGACGCGCAGCACTGACGGCTGCGGCTCCGTTTCCGCCAGCCGGATGTGCACGGGAACCGGAAGGTAGCGGAACAGGTTCCGTTCCGCGCTGAGGCCGGAGACGTCTTTGGTCTGGCCATATTCCTGCGCCCAGGCTGCTGCGTCGGAAGCAGCAGCCCGGCCCAGGAACTGCAGATCTTCCCGGGACAGGACGGACGCATTCCGGGCCTGCTCCAGCAGCGCGCCGGCTTTTTCGCCCGGGGCGGCAGCTGCGTGTGAGCGGGCTGCGGTCCAGTTACCCAGGCCCAGCAGGTAGTTGGGCCCGCCGGCCTTTGTTCCGGCGCCCACGGAGGATTTCTTCCAGCCGCCGAAGGGCTGGCGGCGGACAATGGCTCCGGTGATGCCGCGGTTCACGTAGAGGTTTCCGGCCTCCACTGCACCGGTCCAGTAGCGGATCTCCTCCGGGTCCAGCGAGTGCAGTCCAGCGGTGAGCCCATAGTCCACCTGGTTCTGCAGCCGGACTGCGTCCTGGAGCGTTTCGGCGCGCATCACACCCAGCACGGGGCCGAAGTATTCGGTGAGGTGGAACTCGGAGCCAGGCTGCACCCCTGCCCGGATGCCCGGAGACCAGACCCGGCCCTCGGCGTCGAGCTTTTGCGGCTGGAGCACCCAGCTCTCCCCCGGGCCAAGTTCGGTGAGGCCGCGCAGCAGCTTGCCGGCGGCCGGTTCAATGACCGGCCCCATCTGTGTCCGCGGGTCTTCCGGTTCTCCCACCACCAGGGACTGCACGGCGTCCAGCAGCTGGTGGTGGAACCGGCGGGATTCCGCTGCGGAGCCCACCAGGATCACCAGTGAGGCCGCGGAGCACTTCTGGCCGGCGTGCCCAAACGCCGACGACGCCACGTCCCTGGCGGCCAGGTCAAAGTCGGCGCTGGGCGTGACTACGATGGCGTTTTTGCCGGAGGTTTCCGCCAGCAGTTCCAGCTCCGGCCGGAAGGACCGGAACAGCTCAGCGGTCTCGTATGCCCCGGTCAGGATGACCCGCTCCACCGCCGGATGGGAGATGAGCTGGCGGCCAAGTTCGGACTCGCCCAACTGCACAAGCCGCAGGACTTCCCGTGGCACGCCCGCTTCCCAGAGCGCTTCGGCCAGCACCGCACCGCACCGTGACGCCGGTCCCGCCGGTTTGAGCACCACAGCCGAACCCGCAGCGAGGGCAGCAAGGGTGGAACCGGCCGGAATCGCAACGGGGAAGTTCCACGGCGGGGTAACCAGTGTGAGGCGGGCGGGATGGAACCGGGCGCCGTCAATGCTGTCCAGTTCCCGCGCCCGTTCAGCGTAATAACGGGCGAAGTCGATCGCCTCGGACACTTCGGGGTCTCCCTGGTCCAGGGTCTTGCCCGCTTCGGCAGCCATCACCTCCAGCAGCTGCGCGCGACGGGCTTCGAGGATGTCTCCGGCCCGGTGGAGGATGTCCGCCCGGCCGGCCCCGCCCAGGGCTGCCCAGTGTTCGGAGGCTGCGGCGGCGCCGGAAATGAGTTCTTCGAGCTGCTCTTCAGTTTCGATCCGTGACGCGGCCAGGAGCTCCAGTCCCAAATCCGACCCGGGGACCCGGGCCAGGATGTCCCGTCCCCAGCGGCGGTTGGCGGGCAGCGAGGGATCAGTGTCCTGCGTGTTGGCGAATTCCTCCGGTGCCGGCTCCGGCGGCCGGGTGCGGTCCTGCTGGCGCCGGGGCGCCGGGACCTTGCTGTCCGCTGCCGCCAGGGACGCCAGGAACCGCTGCTTTTCGCGTTCGAAGAGCGGTTCCTGGTCGGCCAGGTCAAAGACTGCGGACATGAAGTTCTCGCTGCTGGCGCCTTCTTCCAGCCGCCGCACCAGGTAGGCAATGGCAACGTCGAACTCCTGCGGGTGCACCACGGGGGTGTAGAGCAGCAGTGAACCTACTTCTTTCCGAACCACCTCGGCCTGCGCGGTGGCCATCCCGAGCAGCATCTCCACGTCAATGCCTGCCCGGACTCCGCGGGCTCCGGCGAGCAGCCATGCATAGGCGATGTCGAAGAGGTTATGGCCGGCGACGCCGACCCGCACGTTGCGGATCCGTTCCGGATGCAGCGAGTAGTCCAGGACCCGCTTGTAGTTGGCATCCGTCTCAAGCTTTGAGCCCCAGGTGGCCAGCGGCCAGCCGTGCAGCGAGGCCTCCACCTGTTCCATGGGGAGGTTGGCGCCCTTGACCAGGCGCACCTTAATGGGAGCACCCCCGGCGGCACGGCGAGCGGCGGCGAACTCCTGCAGCCGCTGCATGGCGGCCAGTGCATCCGGCAGGTAGGCCTGGAGAACCAGTCCGGCTTCCAGGTTCTGGAATTCAGGGCGGGAGAGCAGTTCCATGAACACCGCCATGGTCAGTTCAAGGTCCTTGTATTCCTCCATATCCAGGTTGATGAACTTGGGCTTGGGGGATTCTGCTGCGAGCCGGTAGAGCGGAGCGAGGGTTTCCGCCACGTCGGCGACGGCTTCGTTGAACGCCCAGGGGGCGTGGGGTGCCACGGTGGAGGAGACCTTGATGCTGACGTAGTCGACGTCGCTGCGTTCCAGCAGCCGCCGGGTGCCGTTCAGCCGGCGTTCGGCTTCCCGGCGGCCCAGCACTGCTTCGCCGAGCAGGTTCATGTTGAGCCGGACGCCGTCGCGGCGCAGTCGGCGGATGGACTGGCCCAGACGGTCCTCGGACGCATCGATGATCAGGTGGCCGACCATGCTCCGCAGCGCCCGCCTGGCAGCGGGGACCACCACTGCGGGAACGGCCGGGCCCAGCACCCCGCCCGTGCGTACGGCCGCCTTCAAATACCAGGGCAGGAACCCGGGAACCCGGGGTGCAAGCTTGGCGAGGTTCCGGGCGGCAACCTGCAGGTCTTCGGGCCGGATCACCCCGTCAACGAAGCCAACTGTGAAGCCGAGGCCGCGGGGGCCCTTCCGCCCGCGGCCCAGCGGCGCAGCCGGGGCGCCCACTCCCACCGGGCACGCCTCGGCGAGCCAGGTACGAACCAGCTGGATGGATTCTTCCGCGAGGTTGGCGGATTCGGAATCGGAGCTGTAGGGGGCATCATTGCCGGGGTGTGGCGATGTGGTGTGGGTCATTCTCCCAGTATTGGAGTCTTTGCTCCCGATCGGAAGGGGCACCCCGTTTCACCTGCGGCTATGCTCCTGGGGCCTTCGCCGGCTATGACTGGTACGGCGCCTGCGGGTACGCGCCGTACTGCTGGGCACCGGCGTCGAAACGGGCGCCTTCCGGTTTGCTGGGCATCAGGGAGAAGACCAGGATGGCAATGCCGCCCACACCCGGAATCAGGCCAAGCAGGATCAGCCAGCCGTTGAAACCGCCGTCGTGCAGGCGCCGCACCGTCAGCGCGAGGCTCGGCACGAGCGTGGCCAGCGACCAGAGGCCAATCAGCGCGTAGGGGAACAAGAAGCCGGTGCCTTCCAGTTCGCCGGTCACCGGATCCACGCTGCCGGCTGCCGCCGCGAACATCCAGATGACCAGCGCGGTGATGACAATGAAGTTCACCAGCATCCACCACCAGTACTCGCTGCGGCTCGCCCGGCCGGAGAAGGTGGCGTACTTCTTGAAGAACCGCTTGACGGCATCGCCGATGCCGGCGCCGTAGAGCGGCTGGGACAGGTCAGCGGCACCGGTCGGAGCCGGAGCATACGGGTTCGGTGCGGAGTGCTGTGACATATGAAATTCCCCCTGTAGATAAAAGTGAAGGTCGCTTACTGTTTAGGCGAACGAAGGGATAATAGCCCACGATCATGCCGCCGTCGAGCCTGTTTTCGCAGGTCAGAAGCATGTTCATGTGGATGCATGAGCTTCGGTGCCCTGACCGGTTCCGGGGCGGTTCAGCGCCCGGTGCGGGCCCCGAAGAGCGGTGCTCCGCCGGTGAGTTCCTGCAGCGGTGTCGGACCGGCAATTTCGCCCGTGAAGGTGCCGTTCTGGAAACCAAAGAGCACCCATTCGCCGTCGCGCCTCTGCACCAGCTGGGCCGCGTAGATGCCTTCCAGATAGAACTCGGCGCTTTCCTCGAGTTTCCAGGGACCCAGCATTGATCCGCCGGGCGCGATCCAGGTGCCCGTGGGTACTCGCGGCGCGTCGAGGCCGGGGGCAAATTCGGGCAGGCAGGAGAAGATCAGGACCGGCTGCCCGTCCACCAGCCTCGACTGGATGACTTCCATCTCGCCGAACCCGGCGGGAGCAGACAGCGGCGGGCGCACCTCCCAGTCCTCCAGATCCGCGCTGACGGCATGGCCCACCACTGCACGGCCGGCCGGATCTCCTTCCCCGGAACGGGCCGTCACCAGCATGTGCCACAGGGATGTGTCTTCGTCCCAGAACACAAACGGATCCCGCCAGGCTTCATCGGGCCACGTGCCCTCCCCCAGCTTTTCGTACCAGCGCGGGTCCGCTTCCAGCGGCGGACGGTCCCAGCGGGTCCAGGTAACCAGGTCATCGGAGACCGCTTTGCCAATGCGCTGCTGCAGCCCGTCTTCTGCGCGGCTGACGCCCGTGTAGAAGAGGTGCCAGCGCCCGTCTCCGCCCTGCACTGTACAGCCCGTCCAGGTGGCGAGGTCGTCCCAGGCAGGCGCGTCCGCAGCTACCAGCGCATCCGGCAGCAGGGACCAGTCCTCGAGGTCGCTTGACACGGCATGGCCGATCGATGCCCGGTAGTGCCGCCGCTGCGGATCCTGCAGGGCGCGCGAAGCCCGCAGGAAGAAGAGGTGGTACTGCTCGCCGTCGTCGGCCAGCCAGCTGTCCCAGGCCCAGTGATCGTTGAGGCGGAAAACCATTTCTATCCCTTCACCGCGGAGGAGGCGACGCCCTCGATGAACCAGCGCTGGAAGATGAGGAACACAACAAGCACCGGCAGCACCAGCAGCACACCAAAGGCCATGACCTGTCCCCAGGCAGGGGGAAGCTGTCCGGCAAACACGCTGATCTGCAGCGGCAGCGGACGCAGGTTGGGATCGGAGACCATCAGCACCGGCCACAGGAACGCGCCCCACTGCGTCAGGAAGGTCAGGATGGCCACCGATGCGTACACGGGCTTGCTCATCGGAGCAATGATCAGCGCAAAGATCCGCCACGGTCCGGCGCCGTCCAGGCGGGCTGCCTCGTCAATGCTGCGCGGGATGCCGGAGAAGAATGAATGGAACAGGAAGATCGAAAGCGCGTTGCCGATGAAGGGGACGATCTGGATCCACAGCGTGTTCCGCGCGTCGTTGTACAGGTAGAACATGGGCACCGCGACCGCTTCGAAAGGCACGATCAGCAGCATCAGGATGCCCAGCAGGGCAACCCCCCGGCCCTTCCACTCCAGCCGGGACAGCGCGAACGCGGCCATCGAGTTGACCACCAGCCCCAGGCCGACGACGGCGACGGTCACCGTGAAGGAAACCAGGAAGAACCGCCAGAGGTGCCCGGTGCTGTCCGAGGAAAGGCTGGCCGTGACGCCCGAATAGTTGTGCAGTCCCCACTGGGTGACATCAAAGACCTTAAAACCGGCAAGGGTGTCCGACGCCGGCGCGAAGGAAGCGGCCACCATGTAGGCCACCGGGGCCAGGAACACCAGGCTGGTGATGACCAGCGCGGAGTAGTGCACGGTGATGCCGGCGCGGTGCCGCGGGCTGCTTCGGCGCAGCCGGGCTGCGGCGGGAGTTCCTGCCGCGGCAGCATTGTTCCGGGGTCCGCTGTTTTGGAGTGTGGTTGCCATGTCTAGGCCTCCCGTTCGCGCGTGAGCCGGCGCTGGATCAGGGACAGGATCAGCACCAGGATGAAGAAGACCACGGAGATGGCGCTGGCCCGGCCAATGTTGTTCTGGTCGAAGGCGGCGGTGACGGCCTGATACATGACAGTGCGCGTGGCGTCCTCGTTGAGTCCGCCGCCGGATTTAGCCAGGACGTAGATCTGGTCGAAGACGCGCAGCGAGAGGATGGTGGTGTAGAGCGCCACGAAGACGAGCGTGGTGCGGATGCCGGGAAGGGTTACGTGCAGCAGCCGCTGCCAGCCGTTGGCCCGGTCCAGCTCAGCGGCCTCGTACAGTTCACCGGGAACCTGCTGCAGGGCGGCCAGGAGAATGACCATCTGGAAACCGCAGCCCTGCCAGATCGAAAGCACAATCACCGATCCCAGAGCCGTCAGTTCTGACCCCAGCCAGTCCTGGGCACCGAAGTTGCCGCCGGAAAAGAAGTCGAGCGTCGCATTGAGCAGGCCCTGGTCTCCGCGGGCCAGGATCAGGCGCCAGATGATGGCCACCAACGCCATCGGAAAGATTACCGGGAGGAAGTAAACCGCGCGGAAGACTCCCATACCCGGCAGTGCCCGCTTGACCAGCATCGCCAGGGCGAGCGCCAGGGCGGTCTGCACGGGAACCACGACCACTGCGAAGATCAGGTTGTGTCCAAGGGAACTGAGGAACTGGGCAGAGACGTCCGGATCGGTCAGGATGCGGGCGTACTGGGTGAACCCCATGAAGCTGGGGTCGCGCGGATCCCCCAGCCGGACGTTGTACAGCGAGAATCCGATTGCGGCGACAAAAGGCACCGCCACGAACAGGATGAGCAGCAGCATGGCCGGCGCAGCCATGGCGGGCCCGGCGGCGCCTCGGCGCCGGGCCGGGCGTGCCGGCGCTGGCGGCTTGCTGCGCTGGGGCGGCAGCAGTGACGTGGTGGTCATGGCGGGTTCCTCCATCCCGGTGGCTGGGGGGGGGGGGGGGGGGCGGCCCCCCCCCCCCCCCCCCCCCCCCGCACCAGCTGGGATTATTCGTCTTCGTAGCCGTTGTTGTCGGTGAAATCGGAGTCAATCGCGCGTGCGGCCTTATCCAGTTCTTCCTTCACGTCCGCGCCGCCCCAGATGGCGAGCAGGGCGCTGCCAACGGAGCTCGTCACTGTCGGGTAACCCGGGGTTACGGGACGGGCGACGGCGATGCACTCAGCGGTGACATCCTCGGCACCGCAGGCGGAGGCAAGGTTGTCGGCGAAGAGCGCCAGCGGCTTGCCTTCACCGTAGAGTTCACTGGTTTCCAGGGCTGAGGTGCTGCCCGGGATGGCGGCGTTGGCTTCGGTCATCGCGGTGATCGAGTCATCCGACATGAGGAAGTCCAGGAAGGCACCGGCAGCTTCCTCGTTGCCCTCGGCGGCGGGGGTGGCGCCCCACTGCCAGGAGCCGTGGCCGGCCTTGGTGCCGTTGCCGAAGTCAGGCAGGGGCATCAGGACCAGGTCCTCACCCAGCGCCTCACTGAAACCGGGGTACATCCAGTTGCCCGTCCAGGTCAGGGCAACCTGCCCCTCCTGGAAAGCGGTGCCGCTGGTGTTCGGATCCGTGTATTCCTTCCAGGAGGACCATTCGGACAGCGCTTCGACGTTCTCCTGGGAGTTGAGCACGCCGTCGGCCTTGCCGTCCTTCATCAGGGTTCCGCCGGCAGACCAGAGATTCGGGCTGGTGGTGAACAGGCCCCATTCCGCGGCGAAGGAGTTGGCTTCGCCCAGGTCGATGGCGTTGCCGGAGGGGCTGGCTTCGGCAAGCTTGGCCAGGTTGGTCCGGAATTCCTCGGCGGTCCAGGCTTCCGCTGCAGTCGCGGGGGCTTCGAGGCCGGCTGCCTCGAGCAGGGAGGCATTGCCCCAGAGCCCAAGTCCGACGTCGAACATGCCAACGGCATAGGTTTCACCGTTGTAGGTGCCGCTTTCCTTCACGCCGCCGATCCGGTTATCCAGGACCTCTTCGGAGACGATCCCCTCGAGCGGGACCAGCTTTCGGTCGTAGACGAAGGAGGCCATGGTCGGGGCATCCATTTCCATGATGTCCGGCAGGTCCTCGGCCTTCGTGGCCTGAATGGTGCTGGTGTAGTCGGCTTCGGGCACCAGGGTCAGATCAACAGTGATGTCCTCATTGGCATCGTTGAACTGATCCACAAGGTCCTGCAGCGCCTCGGCCTCGGATGCCTGGCCGGAGTGGGCCCAGACCTTCAGTGTGCCGTCGGCTTCGTTGCCGGCGTCGCCGCTGCCGCCGCATGCCGTCAGTGCCAGCACCAGCGCGCCGCCGGCGGCCCCCATCGACCCGGCACGCAGCCGGGCCTTCCTTAGTGAACGCATTTCCGCCCTTCCCGTAGGTTCCCCATGCCATAAGCAAGTGGGCTGTCAATGTCGTTCAGTTTGGCCTAGACCAATTTCAGAGTCAATCGCTATGCTGAAGCCGTGACGTCACAATCCCATCCCCCTCCGAAGTACTACGTGCTCAAGGAGCGGCTGCGTGCGCTCGCCGCCGAGGGGGAACCAGGCACCCTTCTCCCCACAGAGCGGGCACTGGCCGCCGGGTACGGAACATCCCGCACCACCGTGCGCCAGGCGATCGCTGAGCTCGTTGCCGAGGGGGTGCTGGACAGGATCCAGGGGCACGGCACCTTTGTGGCCCACAACCGCCCCACCTACGTGCGCCAGCTGACGTCCTTCTCCGAGGACGCTGCCGCCCAGGGGCTGCGCAGTTCAAGCCGCGTCCTCGGCATTTCAACGGTCCCTGCAGAGGGAGAAGCGGCACAGCGGCTCCAGGTGAATCCAGGCACAGCGCTGACCCGGGTTGAACGAATCCGGCTCATCAACGAGGAGCCGCTGGCCCACGAGACTGCCCTGCTGCCTGGTGAGCTGCCGGACCTTGCCTCGGCACTGGAGAGCACCGGCTCGCTGTATGCCGCACTGCAGGAGAGCTACGGGGTGCGGATAACCGATGCGGAGGACACCGTGCAGACCCGGCTGGCCGGGCCCGACGAGGTGCGTCTGCTCGGCCTTGAGATGGGCTTCCCGCTGCTGGTCATCCACCGCCTGGGCCTCGCTGGGGAGCACCCGGCTGAATGGACCTGTTCGGTGTTCCGGGGAGACCGGTTCCGCTTCCAGGCGCGGCGCCACCGGGACTGATTCGCCAAGCCTAAGCGCCGGCAGGGAACCGGGAACAGCGGAACCCCGCACCCCCCGGGGGGGGGGGGGGGGGGGGGGGGGTTTTTTTGGGGGGGG
>NZ_JAXIOM010000085.1:0-11802 GCF_049311025.1 Arthrobacter sp. 3Tela_A | reverse complement strand
GCCGGATTCATCCGGCCGGGCACTTTGTGCTTGTGCTGACTACTCCGCGGGAGCCAGTTCGACGCCGCTGACGGTCAGCTCGCCGTCACCGGCCACCAGCTCAAGGTTCCGCACGTTGCCCGCTGCCAGCAGGTCCGGCAGACCGGCACGCAGCCGGTCGACCAGGGCAGCCGGGGCGGTGACAGTGGCATTGAGGACCTCGGTGCGCTGCTTGACCTTGGCCTCCGACTTCGACTTGCGGATGCCGCCCAGTGCTTGGGCAACGGTTCCCAGGATCGCCGCATCGGCACCGGATACGCCGGCGGCCAGGCCGTCGACGGCGGGCCAGGATGCGCGGTGGACGGAACCGGCGCGCCACCAGCTCCAGACCTCTTCGGTGGCGAAGGGCAGGAACGGGGCGAACAGCCGAAGAAGCGAATCCAGGGTGGTGGCGAGGGTCGCCAGTACGGAGGCCTGTTCGGCGTCACCGGCAGCACCGTAGGCGCGGTCCTTGATCAGCTCCACGTAGTCGTCCGTGAAGGACCAGAAGAAGGACTCGGTGATCTGCAGTGCCCGGGCGTAGTCGTAGCTTTCAAACGCCTTTGTGGCGTTGTTGACCACGTCCACCAGCTGTACCAGCAGCGACTGGTCCAGCGGGTTGGTGATCACAGAGGTGTCAGTGCCGACGACGTTCGCTTCGGTGGCACCCAGGTTCAGGACAAACTTGGAGGCGTTCAGAAGCTTGATGGCCAGGCGGCGGCCGATCTTCATCTGTGCGATCTCGTAAGCGGTGTCCGCACCAAGGCGGGCCGAGGCAGCCCAGTAGCGGACGGCGTCGGACCCGTATTCGTTGAGCACATCGGTGGGGACCACCACGTTGCCCTTGGACTTGGACATCTTCTTGCGGTCCGGGTCCAGGATCCAGCCGGAGATGGCGGCGTGCTTCCACGGGGCAGCGTGCTGCAGCGCGTCGGCGCGGACCACGGAGGAGAACAGCCAGGTACGGATGATGTCGTGGCCCTGCGGGCGCAGGTCGAAGGGGAAGACCTTGGAGAACAGGTCCTCATCCACACCCCAGCCGCCCACGATCTGCGGAGTCAGGGAGGAGGTTGCCCACGTGTCCAGCACATCGGCGTCGCCGATGAAGCCGCCGGGCTGGTTGCGCTGGGACTCCTCGTAGCCCGGAGCCGGATCGGCGGCCGGATCTGCCGGCAGGGATTCGAAGGAGGGCAGGATCGGGTTGTCGTAGTCCGGGTTGCCGGAGTTATCCAGCGGGTACCAGACCGGAACGGGAACACCGAAGAAGCGCTGGCGGGAGACCAGCCAGTCGCCGTTGAGGCCTTCGATCCAGTTCTCGTAGCGGGAACGCATAAACGCCGGGTGGAAGTCGATTTCCCTGCCGCGGGCGATCAGGGCCTCGCGGCGGTCGGCGTCGCGGCCGCCGTTGCGGATGTACCACTGGCGGCTGGTGACAACTTCAAGCGGCTTGTCGCCCTTTTCGAAGAAGTTCACCGGGTGGGTGATCTTCTTCGGCTCGCCGTCCAGGTCGCCGCTTTCGCGGAGCATCTCGACGACGGCTTCCTTGGCGCTGAAGACGGTCTTGCCGGCAACGGCGGCATAGTTTTCCCGCGCAGTTTCAGTCTGAATCCACTCCGGGGTGTCCGCGAGGATGCGGCCGTCACGGCCGATCACGGCGCGGGTGGGCAGGTTCAGTTCGCGCCACCAGGTGACGTCGGTGAGGTCGCCGAAGGTGCAGATCATCGCGATGCCCGAACCCTTGTCCGGCTTGGCCAGCGGGTGCGCCTTGACCTCTACCTCGACGTCGAACAGCGGGGACTTCACAGTGGTGCCGAACAGGCGCTGGTAACGCTCGTCGTCGGGGTGCGCCACCAGGGCCACGCAGGCGGGGAGGAGCTCCGGGCGGGTGGTCTCGATGAAGATCTTCTCGCCGTCGGGCGCGTGGAAGCTGACGCGGTGGTACGCACCGGGCTGCTCGCGGTCCTCAAGCTCGGCCTGGGCCACAGCGGTGCGGAAGGTGACATCCCAGAGGGTGGGGGCTTCGGCCATGTAGGCGTCGCCGGCTTTGAGGTTCTCCAGGAACGCGCGCTGGCTGACGGCGCGGGAATGGTCGTCGATGGTCCGGTACGTGCGGGTCCAGTCGACGGACAGGCCAAGCGTGCTGAAGAGGTTCTCGAAAACCTTTTCGTCCTCGACGGCCAGCTCTTCGCAGAGCTCGATGAAGTTGCGGCGGGAGATAACGTCGAAGTCGCGCTGGTTCTTCGGAGCGGTTGCCGGCGGGCGGTAGTCCGGGTCGTACGGCTTCGTGGGATCGCAGCGCACACCGTAGTAGTTCTGCACGCGGCGTTCGGTGGGCAGGCCGTTGTCATCCCAGCCCATTGGGTAGAAGACGTTCTTGCCCTTCATCCGCTGGTAGCGGGCCAGCACGTCGGTCTGCGTGTAGGAGAACATGTGTCCAACGTGCAGGGAACCCGAAGCAGTCGGCGGGGGAGTGTCGATCGAGTAGACCTCGTCCCGGACCGTGTCCGGGTTGAAGGCGTAGGTGCCTTCTTCGCGCCAGCGGCGGCTAAGGGTCTCTTCCAGCCCTTCCAGGGCGGGTTTGTCAGGAACGGAAACGGTCGCAGCGGGCGTGTCTGTGCCCGGGATATTGTCAGCCATGGTGCCATTCTCCCACGGGTGCCGGTGCCGCCGTCATCTGTGTCGCAGGCGGCGAACACCCGTTGCGGGCGGCCCCTTCCGGGTACGCGCGGGACAGCCTAGCATCCGGTACATGGCTGGAATCGATCCGTCCCAGGTCCGCGTTCGGCGTATCTACGAAGTGCCCGACGGCGGATTCCGGGTGCTGGTGGACAGGCTCTGGCCGCGCGGGGTGTCCAAGGCGCGCGCCGAGCTGGACGACTGGTTCAAGGAGGCAGCGCCCAGCACCGAACTGCGCGACTGGTTCGGTCACCGGCCGGAACGCTGGGAAGGTTTCACCGAGCGCTACGTCCACGAGCTTGAAGGCAACCCGGCAGTGACGGACTTTGCCGGCCAGTGCGCTGAACGTCCGGACACGGTGCTTCTCTTCGGTGCCCGGAACGTGCAGGAGAATGAGGCTGTGGTGCTGCGTAACTACTTGTTGGGCCGGAACCTTACGTAGCTGTAGACCACCAGGGCGATCGCTATGCAGCCGGAGAGGATAAGCGCCGTGCCGGTAGTCCAGCCGCCCGGAAGCCACCACCTGTCTTCCAGCGGCCACCACGCGGGAACCTTGCGCCAGAGACCCCAGGTGATTCCGGCGGCGACCAGGGTCGATGCGCTTGTCAGGGCAATGGCGATCCGGGCCCAGGACTGTACGCCCTGCTCAGCAGCGCGGTAGGCCTGGACCTTCACCGGGTGCAGCCAGCGGCTGGCCCAGTGGTAGCGCAGGGAAAGGATGGCCAGCCCGGCGACCAGCATCAGCAGTCCGGGGCCCGGAAGCACCAGCGCAGCAGCTCCCAGGACAATGAGGGTCCAGCCAGCCACTTCAATGCCTGTGCGTCGGACCCATGCTGGGATTCTGTCGGTGCGCGGCATGCTTCCAGCTTCGCATAACGTCTGCGCCGGACCGACACCGGCAGTCTGGTCCTTGCCGCGGTTCGCGTCGGTTTGCTGGTTTCCCGGCTCCCGATTTCCCGGGTTTCCGCCGGTGCCGTTGCGGTGCAGCCGGGCCGGTGCGCGCGGTTTCCCACCCGCCGTTACGGGTGTGGCTGGTGGGGTCTCGTTGGGTCGCAGGAGTAACTGGCGATGGGAATCTGTGTGTCTGGGTCTGCACGGATTCCCAGTCCTTGTTAACCGAGTGGTCTCCGGGGGCTCATCCCGCAACATACGCAACGTCGGCTGGGAATCCGTTCGCCGGACGCCAGGCCTGACCTCGCAAACTGCAATTTATCCCGTTTCAGGGCTGGGCCATGGCCGCACGGACAAGCCGGATGAACTCCTGGGGATTCCGCAGGATCGTTTCGGCAGTGATGCGCAGGGTCATGAAACCCTGGACTGTGGCGCGGTTCCACCGGTCCCTGTCGTTGCGGTAGTGCGTTCTGCTGCTGTGGAACTCGTAGCCGTCAATCTCAATGATGAGCCGGCCCCAACCAGGAAGTCCACGCGTCCGACACCGGCTAGCGCTACCTCCCGCTGCACTGCGAAGCTGGCTGCCCACAGGTGGTAGCGGGCGCACACTTCCAGCGGCGAAGCGGTCTTGCGGCTTATGCCCTCCAGAAGCGCACGGATGCGCCAGTCCTGCGGACGGGGAAAGGCCCGTAGGAGTGCTCGCTTCGATATGGCGTCCCGGACAACCGCTGACTCTGCAAGGACCAAGGCATCCAGATGCGGAAGACAGCGGAAAGCGTCCAGAACTACAACCGACGGTGAACTCACCAGCTTTGCCGCCGATCTTTTGCCCCGATGCAGCCGAATCGCGGGGTCGTCGATAGGCTTGTCTGCCCGCAGGTGCACGGTCTCGGTGGGCTGCAGGACTCACCACCCCCGTAGAGCGGCTGCCGACACGCACGTAAGGGACGATCCCCTTGAGGCTGCCGACACCAGTTCGGCAGGCGCATCCTCAATTCGGTAATAACCACGGCCCGCGCGCTGCAGTGTCCCGCTGCGCTCGGCTGCAGCAACTTTCGAACGGCCAAATCCGTTCGCTGCAAGCGCTCCGGTGCTGATCACTCCGTAGTGCGCCCGGCAAACTGCCTCTATCGCGTGCATCCCGCCAGCCTGACAGCCGGCCACTTGTCGAGGTGCTGCCCGCGCTGAGGCTGTGCAGCGACGAAGTTGGCCTCTGCCACGGAGGACGCCTGTGCAGGTAGAGACGCTGCACGGTGCCGGGCGCACGGATTCCCGCTACCCGTTGCCCCTGTATACCGATGAGGTCACAGCTGCCACACCGGTCACGAGGGCTGGGAAACTGTGCAGGTAAGCCGGGGAGAGAGGGGCAGACGGGAAACTGCACTGGCAGTGAGCCCACCCCACGGGTGCACCTCAACCCCCGCTAGCACCCAGCCAAAGCGACACAGCACGACCCGCGCCCGGCCGCGGGCAACACAAGTTCGCTAGGGTTGCTCCCATGACGAACAAGCGCGTGGTAGTGACCGGAGCAAGCTCGGGAATCGGTGCGGCAGCAGTCCGCGCCCTGCGGAAGACAGGCTGGGACGTAGTCGCCGTCGCCCGCCGGGAAGACCGCCTGAAGGAGCTCGCGGAGGAAACCGGTGCCCGGATCATCGCCTGCGACGTCACCGACCGCGAGTCGGTGGATGCCATGGCCCGCGAGGTGCTGGCCGGCGGGGGAGTGGACGCAATCGTGAATAACGCCGGCGGTGCGTTCGGCATGGACCCGGTGGCAACCGGAAACCCCGAAGACTGGGTTCGGATGTACAACGTCAACGTGCTCGGAGCGCTCAACGTCACGCAGGCGTTCCTGCCGGCACTGCGGGAAAACGGCGAAGGATCCATCCTCATGCTCACCTCAACCGCCGCGCTCGCAGCTTACGAAGGCGGAGCCGGCTACTGCGCCGCAAAGGCCGGCGAGCAGGCGATGACCCAGGCCCTGCGCCTGGAAGAAGCCGAACACAACGTCCGCGTCATCGAGATCCTGCCGGGCATGGTGAAGACGGAGGAGTTCTCCCTGAACCGCCTTGGCGATGCGGCGGCGGCAGAGAAGATCTACGCCGGCGTCGAAAAGCCGCTCACCGCAGCCGACGTCGCGGACGTGATGGCCTACGCCCTGAACGCCCCCCACCACGTCAACCTGGACCAGGTGGTCATCCGTCCCGTGGCGCAGGCCGCGCAGCACAAAGTGATCCGCCGCTAGGCTCCACGGCCGGGGCTTCGACAGACGCCCCGGAAGTGGCCTAAACTGGCCCAAGCAGCTTTGACCCGGCCATCACCGGTGAGCTTCCGGAAGAACGGCGCAGAACTCAAACAGAACCGAATGCGCCTAGTAGAACCGGACGGGTAAGCCCGTCACAGCAGTCAATGAGCGGCAGCCGTTGCGCCCCCTGAACAGGGAGCACGACGGCGGCAAGCGAGGTGGTACCGCGGCTTTACCCCCGGCGTTTGCGCCGGGATGAGAAGTTCGCCCTTGCATCCTGTATTTACAGCCAGATTCACTTGCCGCTACCAGGATGACGAACATGCCACAGATCTACCCCAAGGCCTCAACCGGCGATTCCGCCGAAGCCGCAGCCTCCTCACCCAGGTTCCCCGAGATCGAAGAACGGGTCCTGAAGTACTGGGACGAGGACGGCACCTTCCAGGCCTCCATCGACGCCCGTCCCGCCGGCGAAGATGGCTCCAACGAGTTTGTCTTCTACGACGGCCCTCCCTTCGCCAATGGCCTGCCGCACTATGGCCACCTGCTCACCGGTTACGTGAAGGACCTGGTGG
This sequence comes from Arthrobacter sp. 3Tela_A, assembly GCF_049311025.1. Taxonomy (NCBI): domain Bacteria; kingdom Bacillati; phylum Actinomycetota; class Actinomycetes; order Micrococcales; family Micrococcaceae; genus Arthrobacter; species Arthrobacter sp. 3Tela_A. Next base: position 5,400 of record NZ_JAXIOM010000085.1, on the reverse strand, counting down.
CCCGCTACCAGACCCAGCGCGGACACCGCGTTGAGCGCCGCTTCGGCTGGGACACCCACGGACTGCCCGCCGAGCTCGAGGCCATGAAGCAGCTGGGCATGAGCGACAAAGTCCAGATCGAGAAGATGGGCATCGACAAGTTCAACGATGCCTGCCGCGCCTCGGTCATGAAATACGCCGGCGAGTGGCAGGACTACGTCACCCGCCAGGCACGCTGGGTGGACTTCGAGAACGACTACAAGACGCTCAACGTCGAGTACATGGAGTCGGTCATCTGGGCCTTCAAGACCCTGCATGAAAAGGGCCTGACCTACAGCGGTTTCCGGGTGCTCCCGTACTGCTGGAAGGACGAGACTCCGCTGTCCAACCACGAGCTGCGCATGGACGACGACGTCTACAAGATGCGCCAGGACCAGACCGTCACGGTCACGTTCCCGATCATCGCCGGGGACAACGTGCTCTCCGCCGAGCTTGAGGGCGTCAATGCCATCGCCTGGACCACCACGCCGTGGACCCTTCCCACCAACCTGGCCCTCGCCGTCGGGCCCGAGGTCCGCTACGCCGTCGTGCCCGCCGGCCCCAACGGCACCATGCTGGATCAGGGAACGGCCGGTGAAGGCCGCTTCCTCCTGGCCGAGGACCTGGTTGCCTCCTATGCCAAGGACCTGGGGTACGACGACGCCGATGCGGCCCGTGCCGCTGTCGCCTCCGTGCACACGGGTAAGGAACTCGAAGGCCTGCGCTACGTTCCGCTCTGGGGCTACTACGCCGACGCCGAGAAGTGGGGCACGTCCAACGCCTGGCGGATCGTCGTGGCCGATTACGTCACCACCACCGACGGCACCGGCATCGTGCATCAGGCACCGGCCTATGGTGAAGATGACCAGAAGGTCTGCGAAGCCAACGGCATCCCCGTCATCCTCTCCGTGGACGAGGGCGGCAAGTTCCTGCCCATGTTCGGCGAGGGGCCGCTGTCCGAGATCGCCGGCCTGCAGGTCTTCGATGCGAACAAGCCGATCACCCGCGAGCTCAAGGCTGAGGGCCGGCTGCTGCGCCAGGCCAGCTACGAGCACTCCTACCCGCACTGCTGGCGCTGCCGGAACCCGCTGATCTACAAGGCGGTCTCCTCCTGGTTCGTGGAGGTCACCAAGATCAAGGACCGCATGATCGAGCTGAACCAGGAGATCAACTGGATCCCGGAGAACGTCAAGGACGGGCAGTTCGGCAAGTGGCTCGAAAATGCCCGCGACTGGTCGATCAGCCGCAACCGGTACTGGGGCAGCCCCATCCCGGTCTGGGTGTCGGATGACCCCAACTACCCGCGCACCGACGTCTACGGTTCCCTCGCGGAGATGGAAGCCGACTTCGGCCGGCTGCCGCTGAACAAGGAAGGCCAGCCGGACCTGCACCGTCCGTTCATCGATGAGCTGACCCGCCCCAACCCGGACGATCCCACGGGCAAGTCCACCATGCGCCGCGTCGAGGACGTGCTGGACGTCTGGTTCGACTCCGGTTCGATGCCGTACGCCCAGGTGCACTACCCGCATGAGAACGCGGACTGGTTCGAGCACCACAACCCGGGCGACTTTATCGTGGAGTACATCGGCCAGACCCGCGGCTGGTTCTACACGCTGCACATCCTGGCCACGGCACTCTTTGACCGGCCGGCATTCCGCAACGTCATCAGCCACGGCATCGTCCTCGGTTCCGACGGACAGAAGATGTCCAAGTCGCTGCGGAACTACCCGGACGTTTCCGAGGTCCTGGACCGCGACGGCTCCGACGCCATGCGCTGGTTCCTGATGGCTTCCCCGATCCTGCGCGGCGGCAACCTGGTTGTCACCGAACAGGGCATCCGCGACGGCGTCCGCCAGGTCATCCTGCCGCTGTGGAACGTGTGGCACTTCTTCACGCTCTACACCAACGCGGCGAACAACGGCGCCGGCTACGAGGCAACGCTGCGCCACGAGTCCACCGAGCCGCTGGACACCTACATGCTGGCCGCCACCGGAGACCTCATCCGGAACATGACGACGGCGCTGGACACCTATGACGTGTCCGTCGCCTGCGAAATGCTGCGCGCCTACATGGACACGCTCACCAACTGGTACGTCCGCCGCAGCCGCACCCGGTTCTTCGACGAAGACACCCAGGCTTTCGATGTGCTTTACACCTGCCTCGAAGCGCTCTGCAGGGTGGCAGCACCGCTGCTTCCCCTGGTCTCCGAGGAGATCTGGCGCGGCCTGACCGGCGGGCGCTCCGTGCACCTGACCGACTGGCCCGAAGCCGGCGCCTTCCCGCGGGATCCGGACCTGGTTGCGCGCATGGACCTGACCCGGAAGATCGCGTCCGTGGGTTCCTCGCTGCGCAAGGCCGCGAACCTCCGCGTGCGGCTGCCGCTGTCCGAGATGACAGTGGTCGCACCGGACGCCGAAGCACTCGAAGGCCACTTCGCTGCGATCATTGCCGATGAGCTGAACCTGAAGTCCGTCCGCCTCGTGGACGCCGGTTCCGCTGACCCCGCCGAGTTCGGGATCACGCAAAAGCTCGTCGTCAACGCCCGCGCAGCCGGTCCGCGGCTGGGCAAGAACGTGCAGACTGCGATCAAGGCCTCCAAATCGGGGGACTGGTCCGTGGCTGAAGACGGAACGGTTACCGCGGGCGGCCTGGCCCTGGAACCGCACGAATACACCCTGGAAACCGTGGTTGAATCCGGCGAGGGAGAGTCATCCAAGGCTGTGGCAGTCCTGCCCGGAGGGGGTTTCCTGGTCCTGGATACGGAGGTCACCCCGGAACTGGCCGCCGAAGGCACCGCACGTGACGCCATCCGCGCCATCCAGCAGGCCCGCCGCGACGCAGACCTGCACATCAGCGACCGGATCCGCACCACGGTAGTTACCGGGGCGCAGAGCGCAGCTGCACTGGAAGCCAACGCAGACCTGGTCAAGGCTGAAACCCTGACCGGCGAACTGGTGGTCGAAGGCTCCGGAGACCAGGACGACTCATTCACCGTGACCGTGGAGAAGATCTGATGTCCACCCAAGACAGCCCCTCGGGCTCCATCGACGGCTTCTCCGTCGAGAGTGTGTATGCCGAACTGCTCAGCCGTGCCCCGGAAAACAAAATGGAACCGCGCATGGCTCCGCTGTTCCGCGCCATGGAGATCCTGGGCGAGCCCAACAAGGCGTTCCCCATCATCCACATCACCGGAACCAACGGCAAAACCTCGACGGCGCGGCTCATCGAGGGCGGACTGCGCGCCTACGGGCTGCGCACCGGCCGCTACACCAGCCCGCACCTGAGCAAGGTGACCGAGCGGATCAGCATTGACGGCGAACCGGTCGCGGATGAGACCTTTGTGCGGATCTGGGACGAAATCCGCCCCTACCTGGCAATGGTCGACGCTGAACTGGATGCCGCGGGGGAGCCGCGCCTGACCTACTTCGAGTGCGTGACGATCCTCGCGTTCGCGGTCTTCGCCGACGAGCCGGTTGACGTTGCCGTAATTGAGGTGGGCCTGGGCGGGATCACCGACGCGACGAACGTGGGGGATGGAACCGTCTCCGTGGTGACCCCGATTTCCCTGGACCACACCGAACTGCTGGGGGACGACGTCGCGGACATCGCCCTCGAGAAGGCCGGAATCATCAAGGAAGACGGCTTCCTGATCAGCGCCGCACAGCCCGTGGAGGCTGCGCAGGTGCTGCTGGAGAAGGCGAACGAGGCCGGAGTGCCGTTCCGGTTCGAGGGCATCGAATTCGGCGTCGAGTCCCGCACCATGGCCGTCGGCGGCCAAATGGTGACCGTTAACGGACTCGCCGGACGCTACGAGGATCTGCTGGTTCCGCTGCACGGTGAACACCAGGCACAGAACGCAGCCGTCGCCGTCGCGGCCCTGGAAGCCTTCATTGGCGGCGGGGCCAAGGAACTGGACGTGGAACTGCTGCGCACCGGTTTCCAGACCGTCACCTCCCCGGGCCGGCTGGAAGTGGTCCGCACAGCACCGACGATCATCGTGGATGCTGCGCACAATCCGGCCGGTGCCAAGGTGAGTGCCCAGGCGGTGCTTGAATCCTTCAACCTGTCCTCGCTGGTACTGGTGGTGGGGATCCTGGCAGAAAAGGACGCCGTCGGGATCCTGGCCGAACTGCATGAAGTGCTTGGTGACATTGTCACCGGCATTTGCCTCACCCAGTCCAGTTCCCCGCGGGCTATCCCGGCCGATGAACTGGTGCAGGACGCGGTGGACGCCGGCTTTGCCGATGAGGACATCCAGGTTGAGCCGGCGCTGGATGACGCCATCGAATGGGCCGTAGCCAAGGCAGAGGAAAATAACGACCTCGCCGGCGGCGTACTGGTCATTGGCTCCATCACCGTGGTCGCGGAAGCGCGCACCCTCCTAGGAAAGTAAGCACATGGCACGAATGACCAAGGCCCAGCGCGAGTGGCGCCCGGGCATGCCCAAGAAGCGCCGGTCCATCCGCGTGATGTTCGCATCGACAGTCCTGAGCCTGGAGGCCTTTGTGGTGCTCTTCGGCACCCTGGCGGTCTTTGGCCTCCAGCGGGACCGCGTAGCCCCGGTGGCCATCCTCGTGGGGGGAATCATCCTGGCCGCTGCCCTGGTGGCGGCCTGCGCTTTCCTGTCCAAGCCGGCGGGGCCCTGGATTGGCTGGGTCCTGCAGCTGGCCCTCATCGCCACCGGTTTCCTGGAACCGATGATGTTCCTGGTGGGCGCTCTCTTCGCCGGAACGTGGTGGTACGGACTGCGCGCCGGCGCCCGGCTGGATAAGGAAAACCGCCAGCGGGACCGGGAGCAGGCAGAGTGGGACGCTGCCCATCCGGGCGGTACCGAATCCGGTGAAACCAGCAGTTAGGCTTATGAGCAGCTGATTTCGCATCACACCAACCTCCAAGGAGAAACCAAGCGTGAGCACCGAGCGCACACTCGTCCTGATCAAGCCCGACGGCGTCAAGCGGAACCTGACCGGCGCCATCCTGGCCCGCATCGAAGCCAAGGGCTACACCCTGGCTGAACTGAAGAAGATGGACGCCACCCGCGAACTGCTCGAAGAGCACTACGCAGAGCACGTCGGCAAGCCGTTCTACGAGCCGCTGGTCGAATTCATGCTCAGCGGGCCTGTTGTTGCGGCCGTCTTCGAAGGCCAGCGCGTCATTGAAGGCTTCCGGTCCCTGGCCGGAGCCACCGAGCCCACCGCTGCGGCTCCGGGAACCATCCGCGGCGATTTCGGCCGCGACTGGGGCACCAAGGTCCAGCAGAACCTCGTCCACGGCTCGGATTCCCCCGAGTCCGCAGAACGCGAGATCGGAATCTGGTTCGGCAAGTAGCTGATCCTGTTCCACTGACGGTTCACAGGAGGCGGGGGCCCCCCCCCCCCCCGC
>NZ_JAXIOM010000084.1:0-12366 GCF_049311025.1 Arthrobacter sp. 3Tela_A | reverse complement strand
CCCCTCCGGTTGAACCGGAGGGGCGCTTCCATGAAGACCGGGGAGTTACTTGACCTGTGCGGCAGCTTCGCCCAGCATCGGCACGAAGTTATCCAGTGCGTACGGGATGCTCAGCACGTTGGCCGCTGAAATGGACAGGGTCAGGGTGTTGTCCGAATCGGCCACCAGTCCGCCGTTCTTCAGGGCCGGAATCTGGCTCAGGAGCGGATCTGACATGATCGACTCCTTGGCGGCGTCGTCGGCCACCCAGCTGACGAACAGGTCCGCTTCGAGTTCATTGGCCCGCTCCGGGGACCAGGTCAGGTAGAAGGCGTCGGCGGGGGCGTTCTCGTCAACGATCGGGGCCTGGACCATGCCCAGTTCCTTCAGGAATTTGGGGCGGTTGTCGCCGGAGGTGTAGATGGAAATCTGGTCTGCACCGGCGGTGGTGTCCAGGTTGCCGTAGATGAAGCTGGTGCCCGCGAGCTCCGGATACTCGGCAGCCTTGTCAGCAATGGCTTTCTCGGTGTCTTCGACCAGCTTGGCGGCTTCGTCGCTCTTGCCGAGGGCTTCGCCGATCATCTCGGCGGAGTCCTGCCACGATGTGTAGTACGGAGTCTCGGGGTAGGCGATCACCGGAGCGATGGCGCTGAGCTTGTCATACTCTTCCTCCGTGATCCCGGAGTAGGCGGCGAGGATGACATCCGGGGTGGTGGCAGCAATCGCGTCGAAGTTGATGCCGTCCGTCTCGGAGTACTGGACGGGGGCATTGTCCGAGCCAATCGGCGCCCCGAGCTCTTCCAGCGCTTCGTCGATCCATGGCGTGGTGCCGTTCTCGTTTCCGCCCCACTCATACTCCGGCATGCCCACCGGCACTACGCCCAGGGCCAGCGCCGTGTCGGTATTGACCCAGGAGACCGTTGCCACGCGCTCCGGAACGGAGTCGAGTGTGGTCTCGCCGAAGGCGTGCTCAATGGTGACGGGGAACTGGTCGCTGGAGCCGGCGGCGGTTCCGGTGCCCGCGTCGGAGGAGGACCCGGTGGAGCAGGCGGAAAGGGACAGCGCGGCAACAGCGGCGACGGCCGCAAGGCTGCGCATGCGGGACAGGGCCATTTTTGGGCTCCTTGATAGTGCAGTGTGGACGGGGACGCCGGCACTTTTTCTCCGGCAAGGTAAGGCTAACCTACGAATGCCGGAAATACGCAAAACAGATGTGCCCTAATGGCAACAATCACGGCCGGGACCGCAGGAGGCGGCGCAGGTCAACCGCCGGATCGGCCAGGGCGGCCGCGTCCACGGTCTTGCCCAATGCGATCAGCCGGCGGGCCGCCCGGAGGGAATTACCGGCGTCGGCCCCGGCCGCGCCGGCCAGCGTTCCGTCCGGCGTGATCCGGAAAACCACATAATCCGGCCCGGGTTTCCCGCGTTCTACGGTTACCCCGACCGCAGACATCTGGCCGACGGCTTCAGCATGGACGCCGTAGCGGTCAGTCCAGAACCAGGGCACTGCGTCCTGCTCCGGTTCCTGGCCCAGGATTCCCGCCGCGGCGGCCTGGCCGGAGCGTACTGCAGCGTCCCAGTGCTCGCTGCGGCGCTCCAGCACTCCGTTGATTCTGCGGCGGACGGCGTCACCGGCCGCAAAGACACGGGGATGGCTGGTGCGCCCGTTGCCCTCAACCACAATTCCGTCCTCAACCGCCAGACCTGCTGCTTCGGCCAGCGCGGTGTCCGGCACCATACCCACGGCAGCGAGCACGGTATCAGCTGCCACCGAGGTGCCGTCTTCCAGCAGCACCGCCAGCGCCCCGCCGTCGGCCACAACGTCCACGGGGAGCGCGGTGAGGGATTCCACTCCTCGGCGGGCATGGAGGGAATGCAGGTAGCCGGCAAGTTCCGGCCCAACGGCGGGAACCAGCGGCACCGGGACCGGATCGATGAGTACGACGGCGGTCCCGAGGGCGGCAGCCGTTGCGGCAACTTCCGCCCCGATAAGTCCAGCGCCGATGATCACCAGCCGCTTGCCTGCCCCGAGCCGGCAGCGGAGCACATCGGCGTCGGCACGGCTGCGGAGGGTATGCAGCAGCCCGGAGCCTGGGAACGGCAGCGTGCGCGCCTTGCCTCCGGTGGCCAGGAGAAGTACGTCGGCCTGGATTTCCCCGCCGCCGTCCAGAAGCACTGTTCCGGAATCCGGATCGATTCGTGCGGCGGTGCCTGCAGTGACCGAGACGGAGTTTGCGCTGTACCAGGACTCTTCAGCCAGGGAAAGGGCCGCAGCTGAGCCTCCGGCGAGATAGCCCTTGCTGAGCGGAGGCCGGTCATAGGGTGCCCCGGTCGGGTCCAGCAGCTGGATCCGGCCGGCGAATCCGCGCCGGCGCAGTTCGGCGGCAGCGCTGAAACCGGCTGGTCCGGCTCCGATGACGGCAACGGAGCCGGGTTCGGCGTCGGACATCCCTTAGGACCCGGCCGGTGCCACACCCGGGTAGAGGATTACGTCCCCGTCAACGACCTCCACCTTGTGGGCGACTGCATTCACTGTTGCGGGCAGGCAAAGGGCAGCGCCGGTCTTGAGGCAGAAGCGGGCGGAGTGGACCGGGCATTCCACTTCCCCGTCTTCGATCCAGCCTTCAGCCAGTGATGCCTCTTCATGGGTGCAGGTGTCATTGAGCGCGTAGAACCCGCCGTCGTCACTGTGGAAGACTGCTATGTCATCCGTGGTCCCGGCGGTGGTGGAGTCCACCGTGATGGCTTCACCCTCATCGATTTCATCTGCTGCAGCTACGCGGATACCTTCACTCATGGCTCCCACGTTACCGCGCGATGCCACCCGGACCTGAGGCGCCCGCGGCTAGGCACCGGCAGACCCCGCTGTGCCGTACTGGCGGTTGCCCTCCAGCTCGGAAATCAGCGAGATGAGTTCCTTGCGCAGCGCGGGCCGCAGTTCAGCCGTAAGGCTCTGGTCCTCCAGGCGGATTGCCTGTCCCAGCGCTTCGCGGCCGTACTCGGAAATGTGCACTGCACGTTTAGGCGCTTCCGCGCCGTCGCCCACCTCATAGACCAGCCCCTGCGAGCGCATGCTCACCAGCGTGGTTCCCAGCGTCTGCGCGGTCACCCTCAGCCTGCGGGCCAGTTCTGCCCGGCGCATCGGCCCGAAGTCCCGCAGCACTTTCAGGGCCGTGACCCGCTCCTGGGTCAGCCCCATCGCGCGCAGCCGGTTATCCATCTCCCGGCGCAGCATCCGGGCTGCCGTCGACAGCAGCCGGACGGCTTCCCAATCCCCCTCGTTCTGCATACCCATTCCCCCTGAGATAGTGCGGCTGGTGTTCCAATTTCCTCAGTGTACTTACTATCCAAACCGCAGTCGGGGGGTGCCTGTCAAGCTCCGCTTCTGTCAGGCGCCGGCAAAGCTCTTGAATCGGTCCACGGACTCGGGCGCGCCGGAGATATCCACCCGGGCGGCCGAACGCCGGCCCATGGCATGGAGCGCCAGTTCAGCCACGGGCCCGGTTATGGTCACAGCAGGCTCTCCCCTGCGCACCCGTGCCTGCTCGCCGCCCGGCAGCTGCAGCGTCACACCCACCGGGCTGCGGAGGTAACTCATCCGCGCCATCAGCGGCAGCCGCCGGCGCAGCTCGCGCTCCTCGCCTTCCGGCAGCTCGCGGGGTTCCGGCTCGCCGGCTCCCCGGCGGATGTCTTCGTGATGCACAAAGAATTCAAGGAGGTTGACGGCGTCCCCTCCCCAGCGCATGGGCGAAATGCCCCGCGCCCCGACGGCGAACCGGTCTACCAGCTCCCGGTAACCGGACTCCGTGCCCGCCTGCGCCACCAGCCCGTTCAGGCTGTGCTCCTGCCCTGGCTTATCGCGCCGGATTCCGTCGCCGACCATCGCCCAGGGCCGCTCCTCACGCATGATCAGGTGCGCCAGCAGCCGGCTCACATTCCATCCCTCACAGAGCGTGGGTGCCTGCGGGTCCGTGGCGTGCAGCGTACGGACCATTGCCTTGCGTTCGGTTTCCATCCATGCCATGCCCGGTACCCTACAGGGTCGCGCCCCGCGGCCGTCCGGCGTGCCTGAAACGGATTGGCTACTGGCCCGTACCGGTTATCCGGCTACCCCTTTACCGGCCAGTAGGAACGCGTAGCATGGTCGGCACAGCCAGCGGAGGCGGCATGGGGAGCGGCCCGGACCAGTCCAGAACTAGGGGAAAACATGAGTTCCACTAATCTGCGGGATGCCCAAAACACCGGCGAAGACGACTCGGTCCGCCGGCTCCGGGAACGCAAGGTCAGCGAAAAAGATGCCCGCGAAGTCGCAGAGGCGTCCCGCATTACCGACGAGCAGCGGCCCAGCTTCGCCAAGGGCATTTACCTGGGCGACTTTGACCTCTCACTGATCCGCCCGCATCCCGCCCCCGCCCCGGAGGAGGTGGCCCGCTCGGAACGGTTCCTGGCCGATCTGACCCAGTACTGCTCCACCATGGACGGGCAGCTGATTGAGCGCACCGGGGTGATTCCAGACGAGTATCTGGCCGGTCTGGCCAAGCTGGGGGTCTTCGGTATCAAGATCCCGCAGGAGTACGGCGGTCTGGGCCTGTCCCTGCTCTACTACGGCCGGGCCCTGATGATCCTGGGAACAGTCCATCCGAGTCTCGGCGCCCTGGTTTCGGCGGACCTTTCGATCGGCGTTCCGGAGCCGGTGAAGGTTTTCGGCAGCGAAGAACAGCGCCGGGAGTACCTGCCGCGCTGCGCCGCCGGGGCGATTACCGCTTTCCTGCTCACCGAACCCGACGTCGGCTCCGATCCGGCCCGCATGCGCACCACGGCCGTTCCCTCCGAAGACGGCAGCGAATACGTGCTGGACGGCGTGAAGCTCTGGACCACCAACGGCGTGATCGCCGAGCTGGTGGTGGTGATGGCCGCAGTTCCGCCGCATGACGGGCAGAAGGGCGGAATCAGCGCGTTCATCGTGGAAATGGACTCCCCCGGGATCAGCGTGGAGAACCGCAACAACTTTATGGGCCTGCGCGGCATCGAAAACGGTGTGACCCGGCTGCAGGGCGTCCGGGTTCCCGCAGCCAACCGCGTGGGCCGGGAAGGCCAGGGGCTCAAGATCGCCCTGACCACGCTGAACACCGGCCGCCTCTCCATTCCGGCCATGTGCGCAGCAGGCGGCAAATGGTCCCTGAAGATCGCCCGTGGCTGGTCCAATGCCCGGGAACAGTGGGGCCGGCCCATCGGACGGCATGAGGCGGTCGGCAAGAAACTTGCGTTCATTGCCGCCACCACCTTCGCGCTGGAGTCGGTGTTTGAGCTCTCTGCCGAAATGGCCGACGCCGGCACCAAGGACATCCGCATCGAGGCAGCGCTGGCCAAACTGTGGGCCAGTGAAATGGCGTACAACATCGCTGACGAACTGGTCCAGGTGCGCGGCGGACGCGGCTTCGAGACCGCAGCTTCCCTGGCCGCCCGCGGGGAGCGCGCGGTCGCAGCGGAGCAGCAGCTGCGGGATCTGCGGATCAACCGGGTGTTTGAGGGTTCCACGGAAATCATGCACCTGCTGATCGCACGCGAAGCCGTGGACTCCCATCTGAAGGCTGCCGGAGACCTGGCCGTTGCCGACGCTTCGATTTCCCGCAAGGTGAAGGCCGGAGCCAAGGCAAGCGGTTTCTACGGCAAGTGGCTGCCCACCCTGGCGGTGGGAAACGGCAACGTCCCGACGTCGTACGCGGAGTTCGGCAGGCTGGCCAGGCATCTGCGCTACGCCGAGCGGGCATCCCGGAAGCTCGCGCGATCCACGTTTTACGGCATGGCCCGCTGGCAGGCCGGACTGGAACACCACCAGGCGTTCCTGGGCAGGATCGTGGACATCGGCGCAGAGCTGTTCGCCATGTCTGCGTCCTGCATGAAGGCGGAAACCATCCGGCGCAGGGACGCAGCGGAGGGGGCCGGGGCGTATGAACTGGCTGATGCTTTCTGCGCCCAGTCCAAGGTCCGGGTGGATGCCCTCTTCACCGAGCTCTGGAGCAACTCCGACGCCGAGGACCACAAGCTCTCCAAGAAGGTCCTGGACGGCAGGTACACCTGGCTGGAGGAAGGTGTACTGGACCAGTCCGAGGGCACCGGGCCGTGGATTTCAACAACTGCGTCCGACGGAAAACCGAAGGAAAACCTGCACCGCAAGTACCGCTGACAGGAAGCCCGTCTGCCCCGGAGCTTTGGTTCCAGGGCAGACGGGCTTTCAGCTGTTCGAGACGCGGTCAGCCGTTCGAGGCCCGCGGTGCCCCGATGCCGGGATCGATTTGGAACGGCCCGGAGGCGGAGGGCCGCACATCGAAGTCGAAGATCGACGTCGGAATGTAGACCGTGGAGCAGGAGTTCGGGATGTCCACTACCCCGGAGAGCCGGCCCTCGATCGGCGCGGCACCGAGCAGCAGGTAGGCCTGCTCCGGGCTGTAGCCAAACTTGGTCAGGTAGTCGATCGCATGCAGGCAGGCCCGCTGGTAGGACAGGTGGGAGTCCAGGTAGCGCTGCTCGCCGTCGAGCGTCACCGACGTCCCGGAGAACGCGATCCACTCGCTGAACTGCGGATCCACGTTGCCCGGCATAAAGATGGCGTTCTCATGGACCCCGTAGGTGTCCATGCCGCCCTTGATGATGTCCACCCGCAGGTCGATGAAACCGCCCATCTCGATGGCACCGCAGAACGTAATTTCACCGTCGCCCTGGGAGAAGTGCAGGTCCCCCACGGAGAGGTTGGCGCCGTCCACGAACACCGGGTAGAAGATCCGGGAGCCCTTGGAGAGGTTCTTGATGTCCTGGTTGCCGCCGTTTTCCCGCGGAGGGGCGGTACGGGCGGCCTCCGACCCAACCCTGGCCCAGTCGTCCCGTGGCAGGCCGCCAAGGACGGCGTGCTCAGCTTCGGGCGGCAGCGCCAGCGGCGGCACCCGGTGCGGGTCGGTGGCGATGAGGTCTCCCTCGCGCTTGTTCCACTTGGCCAGCAGTGCCGCGGAGGGAGCAGTTCCCATCAGGCCGGGGTGGATGAGTCCGGTAAAGGAGACGCCCGGGACGTGCCGCGAGGTCGCCGTCTGGCCGTTGAAATCCCAGATGGCCTTGTACGCGTCGGGGAACTGGTCGGTGAGGAAACCGCCGCCGTTCTCCTTCGCGAAGATGCCGGTGTAGCCCCAGCCCTGCCCGGCCAGCGGACCGGAGTCTTCCTGGGGAATAGGGCCGACGTCCAGGATGTCCACCACCAGCAGGTCTCCGGGTTTGGCGCCTTCCACCGCGAAAGGGCCGCTGAGTTTGTGGACGGTCAGCAGCGGCGCATTGAGGATATCTTCCGCGGAATCGTCGTTGACAATGGCGCCGTCAAACCATTCCCGGCAGTCCACCCGAAAGGATTCTCCCGGTTTTACCACCGCAACCGGGGGAATTTCAGGATGCCATCGGTTATGACCCAGATTTTCCTGGTCTTCAAACTTTTTTGATGAATCAAGCGGAAAAACTACTTTCGGCATAACTTCTCCTTTGAAGAACGGTTGTGTTAATCCGGGCGGGGCAGTTTTTGGTGAAGCGGATTCCTGGTCACGGACGCAGCTGAACCCGGCCCCCGCTTTCCGGCCGGGGAACGGACCACAGCCGGTTCGGAGGCACTGCGCTCGGTACTTTCGATTAGCCGGTAGGCGCTGGACGTGGACCGGGAGAGATGCGGGGAGGTGAACCGACGGGCAGCGTCCTGCCCGCACGAGGGACAGGGCACAGCATCCTGAACCTGTCCCATGGCGGACTGGACCTCAAAGTCGCGGCACTGCGGGCAGCGGTAGGCGTACAGCGGCATGGCTTCCTTTCGGATCGTTAGGGGAGAACCGGCTGGGCTCCGGCACTGCCGGCACCGGGCGGAACGGTTTCAGCATCCCGGTCCGGACCTGTATTCCTCTTCCTGCCCAGATAGAAGGACACAGCCACGGCTGCCGCTCCGGCCAGCGCCATCACAGACGCCGTGGCGTTCGTCGAGACGTAACTGCCGGTCAGCAGCGCAAACGCGGGAAGGGTGGCGGTGAGCTGCCCTCCGATGATTGCGAACCATCCGGTGGTCCGGCTTAGATCCTCCCGGCCCAGGCCCAGGAGAAGGAAGAAGAGAAGCCAAAGAACCGCCCACAGGTACCAAATCACGCCGAACACCGGGTCCGAGGTGAGGGAGAACTGAAGCGTTCCGATCACCACGGCGCACCCGGCGACGAAGAGTGAGAACCAGCCCAGCCCCTCCGGGCCCACGCCCGTTACCTGGATCAGCCCGACATACAAATAGGTGAACCCGAACAGGTAGAGCCCGGCGGCGGCGAAGACGGCGGCCGGGTCGCCCGCGGCCTGGATAAGCAGGACGGTGGGGAAGACGACCTGCATAGTTCCCACGAAGAAGTTCATCATCGCTGCGGATTTTCCCGGCACCTTGCCCAGAAGCATAAGACCGTTAATCAGCAGGACGGCACCAACATACAACAAACCAACACTGGCCATATTTGCTCCATTGCAAACAGAAATCCATCGGCTGTTCAGGAGGCCGGGCGTTTCCTGTGGGAAATGCACTGCAGCCACACCTGGGTGTTTGGCCAGCATATGGTTCTTTAAAGGAACCGTCAATGAAATTATTGTTGGTTCTTTTTATGTCCACGGCGTTTCCCCGCCTCTGGCCTTGACTCCCCCGCGCCGCCCCGGCAGACTCGGCCCACGGACCGGCCGCTGGAACTCCTTGCCACCGGAGGCAGAACATGCAACTTCGCCCCGAACCCTCATCCGTGGACGGCCGCCTTGCCGGCCGAACCGCCGTCGTCACCGCCTCCAGCCGCGGCATTGGACTGGCGATCGCACACCGGTTCGTGGATGAGGGCGCCCGCGTGATCATCACCGGCCGGGATCCGGCCGCTCTTCAGGAGGCCGCCGCAGGCTTTCAGGAAGGAACGGTCCTGAGCGTCTCCGGCAACGCCACAGATCCGCTGCACCAGCGTTCAGTGCTGGACGCGGCAGCAGACGTGCTGGGCGGGCTGGACATACTGGTGAACTGTGCCGGCACCAACCCCGTCTACGGACCACTGCTGGACCTGGATCTGGACGCAGCCCGGAAGATACTAGAGACCAATCTCCTCACAGCCCTGGCCTGGGTGAAGTCCGCCTGCCGCCACCCGGAGGCGGGTTTCCTCCAGGGAGGATCCTCCGTCATCAACATGTCTTCCGTGAGCGCACGCACTGCAGCCAAGGGCATCGAGTTCTACGGCATCAGCAAGGCCGCGCTCGAGCACCTCACCCGGTCCCTCGCCGTCGAGCTTGCCCCGGCTGTCCGGGTCAATGCCCTGGCACCTGCAGTGGTGAAGACCCGGTTTTCCCAGGCCCTGTACGAAGGACGCGAAGAAAGAGCTGCCGCTGCCTATCCGCTGGGCCGGCTCGGCAACCCGGAGGACGTTGCGGCCGGCGCCGCTTTCCTGGCATCCGACGACGCCGCCTGGGTCACCGGCCAGGTACTGACAGTTGACGGCGGCCTGCTGGCCGGCGGCTAACCGGGCCCGTTCCGCACACCGTCACGGCACGACGACGGCACGGCCCAGGAGCTGGTTGTTCTTCAGCTTCTCGTAGGCGGCCGGGGCATCGTCGAGCGAAAAGACTTCGGTATGCACGTTGATGTGCCCGCCGCGGGCCAGATCCAGTACCTCAAACAGCTCGGGGCGTGATCCCCAGTAGGGCGAACGCACGGATACATCCCAGGCTGCGCCGGAGACCAGCCCCATCTTCAGGGTTCCGGAACCCGCGCCAAGCAGCACGTGGTCGCCCTGGTGGCGGACCATTGCCTGGCCCAGGTCCAGGGTCGCTTGGTTGGCCACGAAGTCGAAGACCGCGTCCACGCCGAG
The DNA here is from genome assembly GCF_049311025.1 of Arthrobacter sp. 3Tela_A. NCBI lineage: Bacteria > Bacillati > Actinomycetota > Actinomycetes > Micrococcales > Micrococcaceae > Arthrobacter > Arthrobacter sp. 3Tela_A. The sequence continues at coordinate 2,494 of NZ_JAXIOM010000084.1, read as the reverse complement.
CCCGTTGGTGAGATCGCTGACCATGGTGGCGGCGCCGGCCTCGGACGGGAAGGTGTACTGCGCCCCAACGTCGCTGGCCAGATTGAGTTTCGCCTCGTCGATATCCAGGGCAACCACTGTGGCGCTGGTGAGTGCCCGCAGAATTTGGATGGCCACGTGGCCCAGCCCGCCCACTCCGATGACGACGGCGGTGGCTCCCGAGTGCAGTTTTTCCAGAGACCCCTTGATCCCGTGGTACGGCGTCAGTCCGGCATCGGTCAGGGAAACGTTCTTGACCGGGTCCAGATCTCCGAGCGGCAGCAGGTGCCGGGCGCTGTCCACAATAAGGTATTCCGCCATGGATCCGGGTGCCCCCAGCCCGGGAGGAGCAATGCCGTATTTGCCGGCATTGCGGCAGTAGTTTTCCCGTCCGGAGGAGCATTCGTAGCAGAGTCCGCAGCCCCACGGACCGTACACGGCCATGGACTGGCCCTCTTCGATGTACTTCACACCGTCACCGATTTTGTCCACGATGCCGGCGCCTTCGTGGCCCAGGGTCAGCGGCAGCCCGTAAACGAACTCGTTTTCAGGCAGGGACATGATGTATTCGTCGGAATGGCAAACTCCTGCGGCAGTGACCTTGAGCCGCACCTGTCCCGGGCCCGGTTCCGGGGTATCGATCTCAACGACTTCGGGGGCTTGGCCAATGCTGCGGTATTGAAGGGCCTTCATGGCGTGCTCCTGTCTCCGCGCCGGCAGATCCCGCCGCACGGGTGGAATGGATTTGCCCCTTAAGCCTTGCACCACTAACCGGATTCCACAGCCCTTCGGGGCTCGGAACGGCTGCTGGGCCTTGCAGAGGGCACGCTGCCGGCCCAGCTCGCGGTGCCGGTCTAGCCGAAGAGCGCTGCGGCCTTGGTCAGGGTCTGGAAGACACCGTAAGCCAGTGGGATGCCGACCAGCAGCCAGCTAAAGACCAGTTTCGCGTTGCTCATCGGGTTCCTTCCTCGAGGGTTGTGTTTGCGCCGGCGTTCTCCGCGGGGTCCTGGTCGCCGGCGGTGTCCTTAGTGTCCTTCCCTTTACCGGGCTCGTGGTACTTCGGGGCAACCGGGGTGATCAGCAGGTTGGCAATGAACCCTACGACCAGCAGGCCGACCATGGTCAGCAGTGCAGGCTGGTAGGCCTGGGCGGTCAGTTCGCCGGGGGTGCCCTGGGCATCCAGGAACGAGTTGACGATCAGCGGTCCGGCGATACCCGCTGCAGACCAGGCCGTGAGCAGGCGTCCGTGGATGGCGCCAACCTGGAAGGTCCCGAACAGATCCCGCAGATAGGCCGGTACGGTGGCGAATCCTCCGCCGTAGAAGGAAAGGATGATGAAGGCCAGCAGGACGTAGAGGATGGTGGACGAGGAGCCGAACAGGGCCAGCAGCACGTAGCACGCGGCGCCGGCTCCGAGATAGACCATGTAGATGCGTTTGCGGCCGATCACATCCGAGGTGGCGGACCAGACGAACCTGCCGCCCATGTTGCCGATCGACAGCAGGCCGACAAATCCGCCGGCTACCGCGGCCGTCACCACCGAGGCGCCGTCGGGTTCGCGGAAGAAGTCCTGGATCATCGGTGCAGCCTGTTCCAGGATGCCGATTCCGGCCGTGACGTTACAGAACAGGACAATCCAGACGAGCCAGAACTGCCGGGTCTTGATGGCGTTCGACGCCGAGACGTTGGCGGTGGTGACAAGCGGTTTCCTGGCGACGGTGGCCGGGTCGAACCCCTTGGGCTTCCAGTCGTCCGCAGGCACCCGGATGGTCCATGCCCCGTAGAGCATATAGATAAGGTAAACGACGCCGAGCGTCACGAAGAGCTTGCCGACGGCGTCGCCGCTGGCTACCCAGCCGGGAGTTCCGGAGTCCGGGTCGTAGAAGGCCAGCAGAGCGGAAGAGAGCGGGCTGGCGATCAGCGCGCCGCCGCCGAAGCCCATGATCGCCATACCGGTGGCCAGGCCCGGACGGTCCGGGAACCATTTGATCAGGGTGGAGACCGGGGAGATATAGCCGATGCCCAGACCGATGCCGCCCAGGAAGCCGTAGCCGATGTAGACCAGCCATAGCTGGCCGGTGAAGATTCCCAGGGCACCGACCATAAATCCGCCGGACCAGAACAGCGCCGAAACGAACATGGCCTTGCGCGGGCCGTTGCGGTCCACCCAGGTTCCCATGACAGCTGCCGAGAGTCCGAGCATCACAATGGCGACGGAGAAGATCACGCCGATCTGGGTGAGGCTCGCATCGAAGTACTCAACCAGCGCGGTCTTGTACACGCTGGTGGCGTACGCCTGCCCAATGCACAGGTGAACCGCCAGCGCCGCGGGCGGAATGAGCCAGCGGTTGAATCCGGGCGGTGCAATGATGCGTTCTCGGTCCAGCCAGCTCATGTGTTCTCCCAAGGGTCACCCAGCAAAGTCATTGGCCGGGGCGGGGGCGCCCCGGCGCCGCCCCCCCGCGCCCGCCCCCCC
>NZ_JAXIOM010000083.1:0-14063 GCF_049311025.1 Arthrobacter sp. 3Tela_A | reverse complement strand
GCCCGGAGCAGCAGCACTGCTCCGCCCCCGCCGTCTCTAACGGGTATCGGGTATCCGCCGTTAGGCGGCTGCCACCGGGAACCGTTCCCAGACCCGGTGCTGTCCCAGCAGGGTGATCAGACCCGGCACCAGCTCCTCCGGGGATTCCACCAGAATGCCGGGGGCGTCCTCCGGAATCCCGGCGGCTCCCAGCACACCGGCGCCGCTGCCCCAGGCGCCGAGCGCCTTTGAGTGCCGGTAGGCCTCGGTGAGCAGGATGGCCACCCGGGGGTCGATCGCCGGGTGCCCGGCCGGGTTCCCGGCCTTCGCATCGAGGCTGTCTACCGCGTCGCTGCCGTATTCACCGGAACCGGCGACGATCACGGCGTCGAACTCGGTGGAGCGGGCCGTCAGGTAGGTGCGCTGGACCGGAATCTGGCCGCCCAGCATACCGCCCTGCGGGGCGATGACCAGGGGAACCATGTCCGCCGCATCGACGGCTGCACGGATGCGGGCCAGTGCCGCCAGGTCCGTGCTGCCGTCAGCGAGAATGCCAACGATCCTGCCGTCCACGGGCCAGGTGCCGCCGACCTGCTGCAGAGCAGGGCTGGGGTCGGCATCTTCGACCTTGACCGTGGGCGCCGGAGCCGGCAGACCCAGTCCTGCAGCCACCTCGGTGACCAGCCGCTCGTCGATGTTGGCGAGCGCCTGGAGCTGGCGCACCTTGATGTTCTCCTCATAGCACTTGCCGAGCTCGAAGGTGTAGGCCTGGATCACGTGGTCCTGCTCCACCGGGGTCAGCGAACGGAAGAACTGCCGCGGCTGGCTGTAGTGGTCATCGAAGGTCGCCGGATTCTCCCGGACCTTGCGCGACTTCGCCACGGGGGCCGGCACATCGATGAAGGCGCCCATGTCCGCTCCTGCGAGGAACGGGCAGCCGCCGTCCAGCGAATTCGGCTGGTAGGGAGCCACCCCGCTGTGCACGGCATCCTGGTGGAAGCCGTCGCGGAGCATGTCATTGACCGGGGCGTGGGGCCGGTTGATGGGAATCTGCGCGAAGTTCGGGCCGCCGAGGCGGGTCAGCTGGGTATCGATGTAGGAGAACAGCCGGCCCTGGAGCAGCGGATCGTTGGTGACGTCGATGCCCGGCACGAGGTGCCCGGGATGGAAAGCCACCTGCTCCGTCTCAGCGAAGAAGTTGGTCACGTTCCGGTTCAGCGTCATCGTGCCGATGATCTGCACGGGAGCCAGCTCTTCGGGCACAATCTTGGTCGGATCCAGCAGGTCGATGCCCTCGAACATCTCATCCTCGGTGTCAGGGAAGACCTGGACCCCAAGGTCCCACTCCGGATAGGCGCCGGCTTCGATGGCGTCTGCCAGGTCCCGGCGGTGGTAGTCCGGGTCCATGCCGTTGATGATCTGTGCTTCTTCCCAGACCAGGGAGTGCACGCCGAGGCGCGGCTTCCAGTGGAACTTCACCAGTGAGGTTTCGCCCTTGGCGTTGACCATGCGGAAGGTATGAACGCCGAAACCTTCCATAGTCCGGTAGGAACGCGGAATGCCGCGGTCGGACATGTTCCACATGGTGTGGTGCTGCGCTTCAGTGTGCAGCGAGACGAAGTCCCAGAAGGTGTCATGGGCGCTCTGGGCCTGCGGGATCTCCCGGTCCGGATGCGGCTTGCCGGCGTGGATGACGTCCGGGAACTTGATCGCATCCTGGATGAAGAAGACCGGGATGTTGTTACCCACCAGGTCGAACGTTCCCTCATCCGTGTAGAACTTGGTGGCAAACCCGCGGGTATCGCGCACGGTGTCAGCAGATCCCCGGGAGCCGAGCACGGTTGAGAAGCGGACAAAGACCGGCGTCTGGGCGTCGCGGGCGAGGAACCCTGCACGGGTTATGCCTTCCGCCGCGCCGTTGGCAACGAACACGCCGTGGGCTGCTGCGCCGCGGGCGTGGACCACACGCTCGGGAATACGCTCGTGGTCAAAGTGCGTGATCTTCTCGCGCAGGTGATGGTCCTGGAGGAGGACGGGGCCGCGCGGCCCCGCCTTGAGGGAGTGGTCAGTGTCCCGCAGCCGTGCGCCCTGCGCCGTCGTCAGGTAGCGCCCGGACTGGGCGTTGGAAGCCTTGGGTGCGCCGGTCGGAACGCCGGTCGGAGATACAGTTTCCGGACCGTCCTGGTCCGGTTTCGGCGGGAGCGGATCGTGCGGCTCCGTGGGTTCCGCGAGTGAGGGTTCCTGCGGTGCGGGGGCGCCGGGAATGGGAAGTCCGTTGGCTGATGTGTGATCTGACATATGGCCTCCATCTAGTGGAACTTATTGCTGCACCGGGGAGCAGCACCAAGTAGAGCGTACCGAAAATTTAGTAAGGGTACTTAACATATGACCCTACGGCGTGCCTTGTCACAACGCAAAGGGGGCAACGCAAAGGACGGATCTGCCTGTAGGGGGGAGCACAGGCAGATCCGTCCTTTGCGGGGATTTCTCCCCAAACCGCCTGGACAGCCAGGTCCCTCAGCGGACCGGCGGTTCAGACGGACACTCGTGGCCCCGGCCTTTCTGCCCGGGCTGTTCTCATCAGCGCGGCAGCTACTCCCAGAGGCAGTCTGCCCAGGCAGCATCCCTCAGGTAGTCCCTTGCGGGTCCTACGCTCCAGAGCTCTCCGCGGGATTCGACGTACCCCATGCCGCGCATATCCTCGACAGTTCCCTCGTCGCAGCCCAAGACCGTGCCAAGGTCTTTGTCGTCAGCAGCCAGAACTACTTCATTCCGTTGCGACACCGTGACCGCCTCCTTCTCCGTGACGACTCCCCCGGTCCATCCGGGGAGTTAGTGCTTATCCAGGAGCATCGCTTCGCGCTCCGTGCTCCACGTCCGGGCGTACAGCCCCATTGCGGCTTCTTCCCGCAGTGAGAGTCCCAGCCGGTTCAGCAGCATGTGCGCCTGGTAGACCGTCAGGTGCTGTGCACTGCGGCTGACGCGGGCCTTGTCTGCCCGGTAGAGGTAGGTATCCATGGTGCGGAACCAGCGGCGGCGCCAGTTCTCGACGGCGGATTCGGCTGCCGTAGCTGCCATGAGCCGATGAGTTGGCATCACCTTTGCACCCACCTGGACTGTCATGGCCTGCCGGACGCTCGCGGCCCGCGGGCCGAAGCCGGCAGTGCAGCTGCGCAGGTGGCTGTCCCAGTAGTAATCCCAGGAGAGCCGGCGGCGGTCGGGCCAGCTGGAGGCCCGCGGCCCCTTCATCATGCTGCGTGCGGAATCGAAGAGGAGCAGGGAGCCAAGGGCCCACCTGTTCTGCACCTTCGGGAATCGGGCCGTTGCCCAGGTGCCGAGGTCCGAGGAAAGCTCGAAAACCTCTTCTGCGAGGGCGAGGCCCTCAACTCCGCCATATTTGGCAAGATCCGCCTCGATCCGCGGATCCTGCTGCTCCGTTCCACCCGGGCTCAGCCGGTCAGAGGCCGGGTCCCCGAAGGCGTGCGTCACGGTCAGGTGCCCGATGACGCCGCTCGCCTGTTCCTGGAGAGCCACCAACAGTGACTTGAGCCGGTCAAGTGTGTCCTGGGGTGCCAGGACCTTCATTCGCACATGGGCGTTCGCAGGCTCAGAGCAGCGGGTGTAAAACCACCGCTGCGCCCCCCATAGCTGGGCCTGCGCCGCCAGCGGGGTAACCAGTTCTCCAATGATGCCGTCCGCTACATCGAAGCCGCCGGTATAGATGGATAGTGTCCACCAATGAGTGCTTGCATTAGTTCGCGAGGCGTTTCGAACTGCTGTTAGCTGGCTCATGGCGTTCTTCCTCCGGGTTCAAGTCTGGTTACCACCGCTGGGGCGGGTCTAGATGTGTTGCTGGTTGGTTCATCCCCCAAAAGAGGGGCCTAAGTTAGAACCATTCCCAGCTCTTGATGGAAACCGGTGCAGTTGCCTTCTTCATGGTCGTATCCCCTCTTTTAGTTCGGCTGGTTGCACAGCCGGTCGTGTTTGACTCCGAAAGCTTCCCCCGCGCTGGAACGGCCTGTCCACCGTTACCAATTTCAGCTTCCTGTCATGTCCGGTTGGTGCCCCGGGACCTGCCGGCGCGGCCCCTCCACTACCTCGGATCGCCTGAAATCGTGCGGATTTAACCGCTTTGGGTACCGAACTACCGACTGAGGGTGGACAATGGCATTAAGCTGTCATGTCACTCTCTCCGGGTTCCAATTTTGGGCGGGAACGCCTTGTCCGGAAGACAAGCAGCAGACCGGAATTCAGTGCCGCGCAGGGCGCGCCGGTGTGTCCCCAGCCCTGCAGTTGGAGGAGGAAGACTTGCTCGATCAGGTGTCGGTTGAGGTGTACCGCTATGCGGTCTCCCACCCGGGTTGGACCCCTGCTGAGGCATCAGACGCGCTTGGCTACACCTCGCGCGCCATTGACCGTGCGGTTGAGGAGCTGCAGGCCCGCTGCCTGCTCTTCGCGGAAGGAGCGGAGACCCCGGTCTACACCGCAGTGTCCCCTGATGTGGCACTTGCAGAGCTGGTGGATCCGGATGAGCGCGCCATGCTGGAACTGCGCGCCAGCATCGGAGCGAAGCGGCGCGAGCTGGCCAGCCTGGTCCCCACGTTCACTGAAGCCCGCCGGCAGGTTGCCGCGGACGCATCGGTTGAAGTCCTGGAGGATCCGGAACAGGTCCAGCGGGTCCTCATCGAGTACGGCCGTTCGGCGTCGGAGAGCGTGCTGATTGCCAGGCCCGGCCACGGGTCCAATGCCGATTTCCAGGAAGAGAGCGTGCAGAAGGACCTGGACCTGCTGCGGGCTGGCGTCAGGCGCCAGACCCTGTACCACTCCAGCACACGGGACCACGTACCCACCTGCAAGGCCGTGGAACGCATCAGCGAAGCGGGCGGGGAGTTTCGCACCCTTCCGTATGTCCCCCTCCGTACCCTCATCTTCGATGACAAGGTGGCGGTGGTGGCCCGGCAGCTTCACACGTATGACCGGGCCGGGCTGGTGATCCGGGATCCGAACCTTATTGGCCTCTTTACCAAGCTCTTCGAGTTTGCCTGGAGCCTTGCGGAGCCGTTCCTCGCGGACGATCCGGGCAAGCAGGGCCTGAACAGTACACAGCGCTCCGTGCTCGCCGGCCTGGCCGCCGGGCACTCGGATGAGGTCATCGCCCGCAGGGTAGGGATCAGTGTCCGAACCTGCCGCAGGCACATCGCCTGGATGCTGGAGGAGCTCAAGGCCGAAAGCCGTTTCCAGGCTGGAATCAAGGCTCATAAGGCGGGCTGGATCTAGAAAACTTGTGTTGCTTCCCGGTCAACTTGAGTGCCATGATGTGGCATGACGTTTGAGGAAACAACGGGGTCAGTGCTGACCCCGGAAGCACAGGTGGCACTCGAGAGAGCCACGGGCTCCGCCCACCGGCACTATGAACTTCTTTCGGACCGCGCGTTCCACATCAAGCAGTCGGCCGTTCGCGACGTCTTCGATATTTCGATCCGCCCGGGCCTCATTTCCCTTGCCGGCGGAAGTCCGTACCTGCAGGAACTGCCCCTGGACGAGCTGGCGGAGACCACCGCCTCCATCATTCGGAACCACGGTCTCGCTGCACTGCAGTACGGACCCGGCCAGGGCCTTGCAGAGCTGCGCGAACTGGCATGCGAAGTCATGGCGGCAGAAGGCATCCTCGACGCTGATCCCGCCGACGTCGTCATCACCACCGGATCCCAGTCCGGCCAGGACGTGGCAGCCAAGGTCTTCTGTAATCCCGGCGACGTGGTGCTGTGCGAGGACCCCACCTATGTGGGTGCGCTTAATGCCTTCGAATCCTATGAAGTGGACATCCAGCCGGTCGCCATGGATGCGGAAGGACTGATTCCGGAGGCCCTTCGGGAACGGATCAGCTCGCTGCGGGCCGCCGGCAAGACGGTCAAGATGCTCTACACGATCCCCAGCTTCAACAACCCCAGCGGGATCACACTCTCCGCCCGGCGGCGGGATGAAGTGGTGCGGATCTGCCGCGAGAACAACATCCTTGTGCTGGAGGACAACCCCTACGGGCTGCTCCGGTTCGACGGCGAGCCGCTGGCACCGCTGCGGGCAGCGCATCCGGAGGATGTCCTGTATCTGGGGTCTTTCTCCAAGATCTTCTCCCCCGGGATGCGCTTGGGCTGGGCTCTGGTCCCGCGGCACCTGTTCCGCCGCTTCTACCTCGCCTGCGAGGCCGTGGTGCTTTGTCCTTCGCCCCTGACCCAGATGATCACAGCGGCCTACCTGCGGGACTTCGACTGGATGGGACGCATCCGGGACTCCCGCAGCCTGTATGCGGACCGCTGTGCGGCCATGCTGGCCTCACTGCAGGAAGAGATGCCCGACGGCGTCAGCTGGACTGTGCCGGACGGCGGCTTCTTCGTCTGGGTGAGCCTGCCCGAGGGCATCGACACCTATCCCCTGCTGGCAGAGGCAATTGACGCCGGAACGGTCTTCATTCCGGGTACGGCCTTCACCCCGGGGGATGAGCCCAGCTCCAGGCTGCGGCTGGCGTTCAGCGCTGTCTCGGAACAGGACATCGCTGAAGGCGTCCGGCGGCTGGCACCGGTAATCCGGCGGGCAGTTGCCGCCGCAGGCCCCGTTTAGCTCCGGCTGCTTTCCGGGCTGAGTATGGCGCGCGGCCTACTTGCGCCGGCGGCGGTCGAAGAAGGGCACCACGATCACGAACAGCAGGGCCATGATGGCCAGCCGCCAGAGCATGCCCAGGTTCGGGAACAGGATGATCAGCAGGCTGGAAACAATAAAGGCACCGACGAGGATCCAGGCCGTCCGCTTCCAGTCGATCTGCGGTCCTCCCCCGCGGTTTCCGGGTCCGGGATTCATTGCCATGCTGCTCCGATCGTTGGTTCCCCTTTGAGCCTAGTCCAGAAGCAGGGCCGGTTCCTCCAGAATGGCGGCCACGTCGGCCATAAAGCGTGCCGAAAGGTCTCCGTCCACCACCCGGTGGTCGAAGGAGCCTCCGAGGGTGGTGATCCAGCGCGGGATCACTTCGCCGTCGAGCACCCACGGCTTCTGCTTGATCGTGCCGAAAGCGACGATCGCCACCTCACCCGGGTTGATGATCGGCGTGCCGGTGTCGATTCCAAGGGCACCGATATTGGTGACGGTGAGCGTTCCGCCGCGCATGTCCGCAGGCGGAGTCTTGCCTGCCCGGGCGGTGGTGGCGAGCTCATTCAGAGCCACCGCCAGTTCCTTCAGCGAGAGGTCCTGCGCGTCCTTGATGTTCGGAACCATCAGGCCGCGCGGCGTGGCAGCGGCAATGCCGAGGTTCATAAAGTGCTTGACGTGGATCTCATCGCCGGCCCAGGTGGCGTTGACGGAGGGATTCCGGGCCGCGGCCCAGATGACGGCCTTAGCCAGGATCAGCAGCGGTGACACCTTGATGCCCTCGAAGTCCCGGGAGGCCTTGAGCCGCTTGACGAATTCCATGGTCCGCGAAGCGTCAACGTCCACGAAGATGCTCACGTGCGGAGCACTGAAGGCGCTGTCCACCATGGCCTTGGCGGTGGCCTTGCGGACCCCCTTGACCGGGATCCGCTCGATCCGCCGCTCCTGCGGCTTGCTGGAGGGCGACCAGAAGGTGTCCGCGGAGTCGACCTCGGACTCACGCTGGGCCTGGTAGCTGATCAAGTCCTGCTTGGTGACCTCACCGCCGGCGCCGGTAGCCGGGACGTCTGCGAGGTTGATGCCCAGGTCCTTGGCTGCCTTGCGGACCGGAGGTTTGGCCAGCACACGCTGAAGAAGCTGGTTAAACCGGTCATGCACTGCGGCGCCGGCGGCAGCCACAGCGGCCCCGCGGGGGTCGGTCCGGGCAGCCGTCCGGGGCGCGGGCGATTCCGGCGCGGGCGATTCCGGCGCGGGCGCGGCTGCGGCCGGCTTTTCCTGCTGGGCCGGGACTGCCGAGGTCTGGGCGGGCACGGCCCGGTTCCGGCGCGGACGCCGGCGGACGGCGTCGGCTTTGGGGCCGGTTCCGGTCAGCGAGGCCGACGGCGGGCCGGCGGCGGCAGCGGCCGGCGCCGCCGTCGTCGTTGCCTGCTCCTGCTTCGCGTCGCTCCTGCCGGGCCGGGCAGGGGCGGCCTTCTTTCCGCCGCTCGGGTCCACCTGGAAGATGGGGGTGCCCACCTCCACCGTGGTCCCTTCCTCGACCAGGATGCCTGTGACGGTTCCGGCGAAGGGCGAGGGAAGTTCCACCAGAGACTTGGCCGTCTCGATTTCCACGATCACGTCATTGATGGCGACCGTGTCGCCCTCCTTGACCCGCCACTGGACGATTTCGGCCTCGGTGAGGCCTTCCCCGACGTCGGGCAGTTTGAATGTTTTCTCAGTCATGGCATCTCGATCTGGCGTGGGCCGGCGGACCGGCGGCGGAAGCGTCTGGGTGGTGCTCTCAGTAGGAGAAGACAGTGTCGAGGGCGTCGAGCAGCCGGTCGATGTCCGGCAGATAATGCTCCTCGACGGCGGCAACGGGGTACGGCATGTGGAATCCACCGACGCGCAGAACGGGCGCTTCCAAATGCAGGAACGCACGCTCAGCGACGCGGGAGGCGATTTCGCCGCCGATTCCGCCGAACGTGGGGGCCTCGTGCGTGACGATCAGGCGGCCGGTGCGGCGCACCGATTCGGTGACGGTGTCGAAGTCGATCGGCGAGATGGAACGCAGGTCGATGACCTCGATGCTTCGGCCGTCTTCTGCAGCGGCTTCGGCAGCCGCCAGCGCTACGGGCACCAGCGGCCCGTAAGCCACAATCGTGGCGTCTGTTCCCGCGCGCAGGATCTGCGCCGTGTACGGATCGCCAGACGGCGCGGAGGTGTCCACCTCACCCTTGAGCCAGTAGCGGCGCTTGGGTTCAAACACGATCACCGGATCCTTGCCCTGCATGGCCTGCTGGATCATCCAGTAGCCGTCCTGCGGGCTGGACGGGGCGAGGATGCGCAGTCCAGCGGTGTGCGCGAAGAGGGCTTCGGGGGATTCCGAGTGGTGCTCGATCGAGCCGATGCCTCCGCCGTAGGGAATCCGGATGACCACCGGCGCGCTGAGGGCACCTTCGCTGCGTGAGTGCATCTTGGCCAGCTGGGTGGTGATCTGGTTGAACCCGGGGAAGACGAAGCCGTCGAACTGGATTTCACAGACCGGCCGGTAGCCGCGCAGGGCCAGGCCGATAGCGGTGCCGATGATGCCGGACTCCGCGAGCGGCGTGTCCATAACGCGGTGGGTGCCGAATTCGGCCTGCAGCCCTTCGGTGATGCGGTAGACGCCGCCGAGGGCGCCGATGTCCTCACCCATCAGCAGGGTCTTGGGGTCTGCCGCCAAGCCGGCGCGCAGCCCGGCGTTGATGGCTTTGGCCATGGTCATGGTGCTCATGCGCCGACCTCTTCCTCGGTGTCAGTGGTGCCGGCAGCTTCCTCGCCGGCGTCGGCGAACCCGTCCTCGTAGGCCTGGTGGAACGCCAGCTCCTCCGCGATGAGCGGGTGCGGCTCGGCGTAGACGTCCGCGAAGGAGTCGGTGAACGACGGCGGCTCCATGGCCTGTACGTCTGCACGCAGCTGTGCTGCCAGCTCATCAGCTTCGGCGGTGAGGGAGGCGAAGAAGGCGTCATCCCCGGCGCCGGTGGAGCGGAGGTGCTTTTCCAGGCGGGTAAGCGGGTCGCGGCCAATCCAGGCCTGCTCGTCCGCGGAAAGACGGTATTTCGTGGGGTCGTCTGCCGTGGTGTGCGCGCTCATTCGGTAGGTAAAGGCTTCGATCAGCACCGGGCCCTTGCCGCTGCGGGCGTGTTCCAGCGCCCAGCGGGTTACGGCATGCACCGCCAGGACGTCGTTGCCGTCCACCCGGATCCCGGGGAACCCGTAACCCTGCGCGCGGTTGGCCAGCGGAATGCGGGACTGGACTTCGGTGGGGACGGAAATCGCCCAATGGTTGTTCTGGCAGAAAAAGACCACCGGGGCGTCGTAGGACGCGGCGAACACCATGGACTCGTGCACATCGCCCTCGGAGCTGGCGCCGTCGCCGAAGTAGGCAACGGCTGCTCCCGCGGGCTGGTTTGGATCACCGGCGTTGTCCCGCGCCATGCCCATGGCGTAGCCGACGGCGTGCGGAACCTGGGCGGCCAGCACAAGTGTGTAGAGGTGGAAGTTGGTTTCCCGCGGATCCCAGCCTCCGTGTGAGACGCCGCGGAAGCGCCGCAGCAGATCCGAGAGCTTCAGGCCCCGGGTGAGGGCCACCCCGTGCTCCCGGTAGGTCGGAAAGACATAGTCCTGAGCTGCCAGGGCCCGGCCTGAGCCGATCTGGGCGCCTTCCTGCCCGGTGAGCGGAACCCACATCACCAGTTCACCCTGGCGCTGAAGCGCCGTGGCCTCGGTGTCGAACCGGCGGATGAGGAACATGTCCCGGTAGAAGGAGCGCAGGGCTTCGTCATCGACGTCCTCGGCGTACCGGCCGTACAGCTCATGTCCGGTGCGCTCCCCCTCCGGGGTCAGCAGCTGGACCATGCCGTCCGGTGCGCTGCCGGGGGCAGGCACCAACGACTCATTCAGCGCCGTCGAATCGAATTCGGTAGCGGGCAAGTGCTCCAGGGCCATACCTCTCCTCGCCGGGGCAGACTCTCGGGTCCCGCCCCCGCTAGAAATATGCCGTCGCGGGAATATGTTCCCGTGGTGGCATATATGTGGAAGTTACTTCCCACAGCCTAACGAGGGCAGGGACTCCGAAAGCACTCAGGACACGCTAGGAAACCCGTGGGCCTTTTGTATAGGTTGCACATAAAGCGAGGAACCGGGTGTTGGCATCCTCCTCGCCGATGGTTACCCGCAGGCCTTCGGCTCCGAAGGCACGAACGGCCAGTGCCTGCTGCTCTGCCAGCGCTGCAAACTCAGGGGTGTCCTCCCCCAAAGCGAGCCAGACGAAGTTGCCCTCCGCCTGCGGAATGTCCCAGCCGAGCGCCTGCAGCCCTTCGACTACACGGGTCCGCTCCGCGACCAGCGCTTGTATTCTTTCCACAAGTTCGCCGTGGTGCTGCAGAGACGCAATAGCTGCCTGTTCCGCGATCTGTGACACGGCAAACGGCACGGCGGTGACCCGGAGGTACTGCGTCAGGTTCGGATGGGAAATGGAGTAGCCCACCCGGAGGCCGGCCAGACCGGCACCCTTGGAGAAAGTCCGCAGCACCACTACATTCTGGTGACGGCGGTAGACCTCCACGCCGTTGACGGCGTCAGGATCACGGACGAAGTCTTCATAGGCTTCGTCGATCACCACAATCACGTCTGAAGGAACCTTCGCAAGGAAGCCCTCGACTTCTTCAGTGCTCAGCACCGGACCAGTGGGGTTGTTCGGGGTGCACAGCAGAACCATCTTGGTGCGGTCGGTGACAGCTGCCGCCATTGCATCGAGGTCGTGGCGCCCGTCCGCGAGCAGCGGAACCTGCACGCTGCGGGCACCGGACAGTCCCACTGAAATGGGGTAGGCCTCGAAGGAGCGCCACGGGTAGATGACCTCGTCCTGGATGCCGTCTTCGTTCTGCCCGGCGAAGGTCGCCAGGAGCTGGTTCAGCGCCCCCAGGCTTCCGCCGCCGGTGACGATGTCCTCAGCGGGGACATCAAGGAAGGATGCCAGTTCCATCCGCAGCGCCGTTGCCAGCGGATCGGGGTAGCGGTTTACGTTCGGGTGGGCCGCGATTGCTTCGAGGACTGAAGGCAGGGGCGGGAAGGGGTTCTCGTTCGAGGAGAGCTTGTAGCTCTGGAGCCCTTCAATTGCCACGGGGGGTTTTCCGGCAGCGTAGCGCGGCAGCCGGTCAACGACCGGGCGCGGACTAATGCCGGGCGCCGGATCTGCCACAGCATTGATGTCATTCTCGGTAGTGGTCATGGGTTAAGACTAATCCGGATTTGGAAGTGCACATGTGACGTGGTGCACAGCATGATCCGGCAGGTGCTTGGGGCGGCGCGGACGCTGTGCCAGCATTAGGGCATGCGCCTCGTGCTGACAATCGTTATTAACGCCCTCGCTCTGTGGGTAGCCGCCTGGGCTCTGCCCGGAATCGTGGTCGGGGAAGCAGGGACCCCGGCAACCGGCAACACCACCCTGGACATTGTGCTGGCCTACCTGTTTATCGGCCTGGTCTTTGGGGTCGTGAATGCGCTGGTGCGCCCCATCGTCCGGTTGCTGGCCCTTCCGCTAACCATCCTGACGCTCGGCCTCTTTACCGTGATCATCAATGCCGCCATGCTGATGCTCACTGCCTGGCTCACCAGCTTCACGCCGGTGCACTTTGAGATTGATTCCTTCTTCTGGACGGCAATCTTCGCCTCGATCATCATCTCTCTGGTCTCCCTGGTGGCCGGTTCGCTGGCCGGCACCCGCCGTTAGTCCCCCTCGGGACGCACGATGCGGGGCAAGGGCGGTCGGGGTGCCGGAGCGGGCGGGGCTTTCGGCACTACCTGCATCGCCGGCCTCCGGTCCCTCCGCCGGAAGCGGTAGAGCTCGCGAGTAGCAACACTTCCCGCACCCACCACAGCACCGACCCCCGCCAGGGACGCGCGAAGCGACGGGTCCGCACTGGCATCCGCGGCCGCTGCCCCTTCCAGATAGACGGGCAGTTTGTGGGCCGGGCCCAGTCCGTTGTCTCCGGGCAGTACCGGAACGTCATCAGTCAGCGTCATGGTTACACGGTTCAACGCGTCGGGGTTGGACGTGCCGTCCGCACCCGGCACCCAGTCCTGGACATGTTCAAGATGCAGCGCCTGAACCTCAGGCGGGATCCGGGCGTCACCGGCCGGCGCCCCAGCGGTGAGGACGTAGCGGACATCCAGCCCCGCCGTTTCCCGCAGGTAACCGGCCGTGTTGGCAGCATGAATGCCGCCCTGGCTGTAGCCGACCAGGATCACGGAGTCGCCGGCTTCCGCCCTGGCCTGCCGCAGTGCCTCGGCCACGGCAGCGGCGAGAAACCGGCTTTCGGCTGCCCGGCCTTCGGCGTTGCCGTAGTTATCGAACGGGTTCTCCCCCGCGCCCTGGCCAACCGGGCCGCCCGGCTGGGTTCCGGGCAGCGTCACCACAAACACATCCGGCCCGCCGTCGCCCGGTTTCACACGCAGCACCTCCACCATTCCCGGGTCGTTCTCCCGCAGCAGCACGGCGCTTCTTTCCAGGAGACCCGCGGCGCTGCCGGAAAACTCGATCCTCTCCCCCTCCCCTGGCGGCGGCTGAACCCGTTCCACACTGATCTCCCGAAGCGCGCGGCGCCCCCCGAAGGCGACGGCCAGTGCACGCAGTGCCGCGGTATCGATGAATCTCAGCGGCAGCTGCTCCACCGCCCCCAGCTTGGGGAATCCTCCCGGTCCGGGGTCCAGAAGCACCAGGCCGAGCGGCAGCAGCCCGGGCAGGCCGGCGAGGCGCTCCGCGCGCCCCTCGGCATCGCGGTACCTTTGCGCCGCGGAACGCAGGCTGGCCGCGGCGTCCCCAGCCGATTCCATGCAGGCGCGCAGCTGGAAGACTGCTCGCTCCAGCTCGGTCCGGGCCGTTTCGACGGCATGGGCAGGCTGAAGCCGCAGCCAGGCTGCCTGCTCCCAGCGGATCCGCTGCAGCGCGGCGGCAGTCTCCCGCAGGGTTTCGGCGGCGGATTCTAGCCGGACGGCCCGGATCTCCAGGGCATCAAATTCGACCAGGATGGAGTTCTCTCCGCCGCGGACTGTATAGGCAGGGCCGGGCAGCGGACATTGCTCGATCATTCCGTTTACCCCCAGACCTCGAACTGCTCAGTTGCAGATATCGTCCGGTGCGCTGCTGCAGCCCGTTCCAGCGCCTCCCGGCACGCTCCCAGCTCAGCCGCCAGGGCATACAGCTGGTCCTGGAAGGCCCGCCCGGCCGGGGACCGCCACTCACCCGTGTCCCCGAGTTCATGCTGAAGGCGGCCCAGCTCTTCGGCATGGGCTTCAAGCACCCCTGCGGCTTCCCCTGCCCGCTGCGCCTGGACTGCTGCTTCCCCGCCCGCCACATTTGCTCCTTGCCGTCCAGCTGCCGGCCCGGCCCCCCGCAGCCCGCCCGGCCCCCCGCCCCCACC
>NZ_JAXIOM010000082.1:0-14482 GCF_049311025.1 Arthrobacter sp. 3Tela_A | reverse complement strand
GGGGGGGGGGGGGGGGGGGGGGGGGGGGGGGGGGGGGGGCCCCCGGGGCGCCCCCCCCCCCCCCCCCCCCCTTCACGAACTACGCCTGGGCGTTGGAGATGAAGTCGACGGCGTCGCCAACGGTCTTGAGGTTCTTGACCTCTTCGTCGGGGATGCGAACGCCGAACTTTTCCTCGGCGTTGACCACGATGGTCATCATCGAGATGGAGTCGATGTCCAGGTCATCCGTGAAGGACTTGTCCAGCTCAACGGCCTCGGGGGCCAGGCCGGTTTCCTCGTTCACGATCTCTGCGAGACCGGCCAGGATTTCTTCGTTGCTAGCCATGGGGGCTCCTTTTTTCGTTGGTACCGGTGCTGGACCGGTATGGGTTTTCCAACCGCCGAAGCGGTGTGGTCTTGCAAACTAGGGGAGGACTACAACCTGTGCACCGTAGACCAAACCGGCGCCGAAGCCGATCTGAAGGGAGAGCTTCCCGCTGAGGTCGGGATGCTCGCTGAGCAGGCGGTGGGTGGCCAGCGGAATGGAGGCAGCCGAGGTGTTGCCGGCGTCGGCGATGTCCCGGGCGATGACCACTGACTCAGGCAGTTTCAGCTGCTTGGCCAGTTCGTCGATGATCCGCATGTTGGCCTGGTGCGGCACAAAAGCCGAAAGATCCTCCGCGGTGATGCCCGCAGCGTCCAGGGCCTGCTGGGCGGCTTTCGCCATTTCCCAGACAGCCCAGCGGAAAACTGTCTGTCCGTCCTGGCGCAGGGTGGGCCAGAGCTTGGTTTCGCGCTCTGCCAGGACGTTGGCCGGCAGTTCGCCGTCAGCCTCGGCCGCCAGGGACAGTTCACGGATTTCAAGCATTGAGTGCGTCATGCCGATTGCACCGGATTTGCTGCCGTCCGAACCCCAGACTGAGGGGCCGATTCCGGGTGTGTCGGAGGGCCCGACGACGACGGCGCCGGCTCCGTCCCCAAGGAGGAAGGAAATGGTGCGTTCGGTGTTGTCGATAAAGTCGGAGAGCTTCTCGACGCCGACAACCAGCACGTACTTCGCGGCGCCGGAGCGCACCAGGGCGTCGGCCTGGGCAATGCCGTAGCAGTACCCGGCGCAGGCGGCCGAAACGTCATAGGCGGGTGCGGGCGTGGCACCGAGGCGGTCGGCGACCTGCGCGGCGGCCGACGGCGTGGCGAAGGGGTGGGTCACGGTGGAGACGATGACGGCGTCCAGCTCGGAGCCCTCAATGCCGGCCTTGGCCAGCGCATCGCGCCCGGCCAGTTCGGCCATGTCTACCACGGAGGTGCCCTTGTCGGCCCGGTGCCGGGTGACGATGCCCGTGCGCTGGCGGATCCACTCGTCGGAGGAATCGATCCACTGGCACACGTCGTCGTTGCTGACGATCACGTCAGGACGGAAGGCGCCCAGGCCGTGGATCCGGCTGAACTCGTGGACGGGTGCTTGCTTCAGGGTGGGCGTGCTCACGCATTACCTTCTTGGGTTGTAACTGCTGCCGCGCCGGAATGCTCGGCCACAAAGGCACGGGCAGCGGCGAGGTCTTCGGGGGACTTCAGGGCCAGCGAGGGAACACCGCGCATTCCCCGCTTGGCCAGTCCGGTCAGGGTGCCTGCCGGAGGGAGCTCCAGTATGCCGGTGACGCCCATGGTTGTCATGGTTTCCATGCATGCGTCCCAGCGCACGGGGCGGGAGACCTGGGCGATCAGGCTGTCCAGGTTGGCTTCCCCGCTCACCACGGCAGCGCCGTCGTAGTTCGAGAGGAGCGTGGGCAGGGGTTCGGCGGGGGAGAGGGAGGGCCGCAGCGCCTCAAGCACACTGAGCGCGGGCTCCATGTGCGTGGTGTGGAAGGCACCGGCAACCTTCAGCGGGATGACCCGGGCCTTGGCCGGGGGATTGGCGGAGAGTTCCTGGAGCTGTGCCAGCGTTCCCGCCGCTACAACCTGGCCGCCGCCGTTGGCGTTGGCTGCCGTGAGGCCAAAGCTCGCAAGGACCCGCGCTACGTCATCCGGGTCACCGCCGAGCACGGCGCTCATGCCGGTGGGCACCTGCGCGGCCGCCCGGGCCATGGCATTCGCGCGTTCCCGGACAAAGGCGAGTGCGTCGGCCTCGCTCAGGGCCCCGGCAACGGCGGAGGCAGTAATCTCACCAACGGAGTGGCCTGCGACGACGGTTGCTGCGGTGAGGGCTCCGGTGTCCAGCAGCTGCCGGGCCGCCACGAGGCCGGCGGCGACGATCAGCGGCTGGGCGACGGCGGTGTCCTTGATGGTCTCCTCATCCGAGACGGTGCCGTGCGCTACGAGGTCCAGCCCCGCGGTGTCGGAGAGCGCTTCGAGGTGCTCCCGCACTCCGGGCAGTTCCAGCCACGGAGCGAGGAAGCCTGGCGTTTGTGACCCCTGGCCGGGGCAGACGATTGCAAGCACGTAACAAGCTTTCCAAATAGGGAGTGGATTACCGGGTGTTTGGGTGAACCAAGCTCACCCGGGGGCGTTGTAGGAAGTCTACAAGTGCAGCCCGCCGGTGCAAGGGTGCGGCAAGGGGGCGGCAACAGGTCTCAGGAGCGTGTTGCAGGCCGTTCGGGCACTGCCTTTCCAGCCGGTGACAGCCGCCCGACCACCAGCGCCGTCTGCAGGACAAAGGCTTCTCTGGGAAGCATGGGATCCCAGCCGGTGACGTCGCAGACCCGGCGCAGCCGGTAGCGGACGGTATTGGCGTGGACAAAGAGCTCCCGCGCCGTGGCCTCCAGTGAGTGGCCCAGGGAGAGGTAGGCGGAAAGTGTCTCAGCCAGGCCGTTGGACGCGGCCAGCAGGGGACGGTAGATGCTGCGAACCAGGGCCTTGCGGGCCGAGTCATCCCCGGACATCACCCGTTCAGGCCAGAGGTCGTCAGCGGCCACCGGACGGGGTGCCGCGGGCCAGGCACGGGCTGCGGTAAGTCCGGCGAACGCGGCCTGGGCGGACGGGCCGGCCTCCACCAGGGACTCGGCGGGCGGGCCGTACACAACCGGTCCGGGGCCAAAGAGATCGGCCAGCCGGCCGAGGGCACCGGACTTTTCGCTCATGCCGCCCAGGACCAGAATCAGCCGGTCGCCCTGGATGCCCACCAGGGTGTCCTCTGCGAGCCGTCCGGCGACCCGGCGCAGTTCGTTGACGAAGGACGGACTGGGATCGGCCGGGGAGCTGCCCACGATCACCGTCACGCCTGCCGTGGAGGTCCAGCCGACGGCGGCGATGCGTGAACGCAGGGCGTCGGAGCTTTCGCCGCGCAGGATGGCATCAACCACCAGCGCCTCCAGCCGGGTGTCCCACGCGCCGCGGGTTTCCGCGGCACGGGCGTAAACATCCGCGGCAGCGAAAGCCACTTCGCGGGAGTAGCGCAGCACAGCCTCGCGGAGCGGACCCTGGACTGATCCCGCTGCCAGCTCGGGCACCCGGTCTTCCACTACCTGGACTACCACGCGGATCAGAGAGAGGGCCTTCTGCAGGCTGATGGCACGGGTTAGCTCGGTGGGGGCGGTGCCGAACACGTCGCTGAGCACCCAGGCCGGCGAGGCAGGGCGCTCGTACCAGTTCACGAACGAGGCAATGCCCTTTTGGGCGACCATCCCCAGGGCGGAGCGTTCGTCCGGACGCAGTCCCCGGTACCACGGCAGGGAAACGTCAAGCTGCTTCAGCGTCGCCGTTGAAAGCTTGCCGATGTTCGCTTTGAGCCGTTCGAGGATGAGCGGGTCGGCACCGTTCTCCGGTGCCGCAGCAGCTGGTGGTGTCGTGCGGGTCACTGGCATTCTCGAAGCTTACGGCCTTCGATGCGCAACCTCCATTTTGTGTGAAGGCTACAACTATGCGAGTCCCCACACTGATGCGGTACTGCTAGGCGTCTCCGCCGGCGTTGCCGCTGGTGCCCTTCGTGACGTCGAGAAGGTGGTACCGGCTGATCGCCTCACCCGGTGCCGAGGAATCCACTTCACCGCGCCGGGCGAGCATCTCCAGTGCCCGCACCACCATGGAGTGGCTGTCGATCTTGAAGAACCGCCGGGCTGCCGCACGCGTGTCGGCAAACCCGAACCCGTCTGCACCCAGGGACGCGAACTCGTTCGGCAGGAACTGGCGGATCTGGTCCGGAACGGCCTTCATGTAGTCCGTGGAGGCCACAATCGGTCCCGTGGCACCGGCCATCTGCTGTGTCACGAACGGTACGCGGGGTTCGGCGTCCGGATGCAGGAACGCTTCCTCTTCCGCAGCGAGGCCGTCCCGGCGCAGTTCATTCCAGCTGGTCACCGACCATACGTCGGCAGAGACGTTCCAGTCCTCGGCCAGGAGTCGCTGGGCTTCCAGGGCCCAGGGAACCGCGACGCCGGAGGCAAGCAGCTGCGTCCGCGGACCGTCGATGGAAGCGGAGGAAAGCTGATAGATCCCCCCGATGACGCCTTCCACATCCAGGTCCTCCGGCGCCTTGGGCTGCAGGATCGGTTCGTTGTAGGCCATGATGTTGTAAATCAGGTTTGGATCCTTGGATTCCGGACCGTACATCTCTTCAAGCCCGTGCCGCACAATGTGCCCGATCTCGTAGCCGTACGCCGGATCGTAGGTCTTCACCGCGGGGTTGGTGGAGGCCAGGATCGGGGAATGCCCGTCGGCATGCTGCAGACCTTCACCGGTGAGGGTGGTGCGGCCGGCGGTGGCGGAGACCATAAACCCGCGCGCCAGCTGATCAGCTGCTGCCCAGATAAAATCCCCCGTGCGCTGGAATCCGAACATCGAGTAGAACACGTACACCGGAATCAGCGGTACACCATGCGTCGCGTAGGCAGTGCCGGCTGCTGTGAAGGCGGCGATGGACCCGGCTTCGTTGATGCCCACGTGCACAATCTGGCCCTGCGGGGACTCCTTGTACGCCAGGACAAGGTCGCGGTCCACGGAGAGGTAATTCTGTCCCTGCGGGTTGTAGATCTTCGCCGTCGGGAAGAACGAGTCCATCCCGAACGTACGGGCCTCATCCGGGATGATCGGCACAATCCGCATCCCGAATTCCTTGTCCCGCATTAGGTCCTTGAGCAGCCGCACGAACGCCATGGTGGTGGCTGCCAGCTGCTTGCCCGAACCGCGGTTGGCTACCTCATAGGACTTCTCGCCGGGAAGGTGGATCGGCTTGAAGTCGGAGCGGCGCTCAGGAAGGAACCCGCCCAGTTCCTTCCGCCGGTCCAGCATGTACCGGATCTCCGGTGCCTGCGGCCCCGGGTTGTAGTACGGCGGCTGGTACGGATCCGCTTCGAGCTGCTCATCGGTGATGGGGATGCGCAGGTGGTCGCGGAAAAGCTTGAGGTCATCGAGGGTGAGCTTCTTCATCTGGTGCGTTGCATTGCGGGCCTCGAAATGCGGCCCAAGGCCGTACCCCTTCACCGTGTGCGCCAGGATGGCCGTGGGCTTGCCCTTGAACTCGAGCGCTGCCTTGTACGCGGCGTAGACCTTGCGGTAGTCGTGCCCGCCGCGCTTGAGGTTCCAGATGTCGTCGTCGGAAAGTCCGGACACCATGGCCTTGGTCTGCGGGCTCTTGCCGAAGAAGTGGTCACGGATGAAGCCGCCGGATTCGGCCTTGTAGGTCTGGTAGTCGCCGTCGACCGTGGAGTTCATGATTTCCACCAGCGCGCCGTCGTCGTCGGCAGCCAGCAGGGGATCCCATTCCCTGCCCCACAGCACCTTGATGACGTTCCAGCCGGCCCCGCGGAAGAATGCCTCGAGTTCCTGGACAATCTTGCCGTTGCCGCGCACCGGACCGTCCAGGCGCTGCAGGTTCGCATTGACCACAAAGGTGAGGTTGTCCAGCTTGTCATTGGCTGCGACGTGCAGCAGGCCGCGCGATTCCGGCTCGTCCATCTCGCCGTCGCCCAGGAACGCCCAGACGTGCTGCTCCGAGGTGTCCTTGAATCCGCGGTTGTCCAGGTAGCGGTTCAGCTGTGCCTGGTAGATCGCGTTCATCGGTCCGATGCCCATTGACACGGTGGGGAATTCCCAGAAGTCGGGCATGTTCCGCGGATGCGGGTAGGAGGAGAGTCCGTGGCCTTCGCGGGACTTCTCCTGCCGGAACCCGTCGAGGTCTTCCTCCGTGAGCCGCCCCTCCAGGAAAGCGCGCGCATACATGCCGGGCGCGGCGTGCCCCTGGAAATACACCTGGTCGCCCCGGCCGGGGTAGTCCTTGCCGCGGAAGAAGTGGTTCATGCCCACTTCGTACAGGGTGGCTGCGCCGGCAAACGTTGAAATATGCCCGCCGACGCCGATGCCCGGGCGCTGCGCTCGGTGCACCATGATCGCAGCGTTCCATCTCATCCAGGCACGGAACCGGCGCTCAATCTCCTCGTCCCCTGGAAACTCGGGTTCCTGATCCACCGGAATCGTGTTGACGTAGTCCGTGGTGGTGACCATGGGCACTCCGACCGAGTGTGCTCCTGCACGCTGCAGCAGCGAACGCATGATGAACTGCGCGCGTTCGGTGCCTTCGGTCTTGACCAGGTCGTCCAGGGACTGGATCCACTCGGCGGTTTCTTCGGGATCGGTGTCGGGCAGCTGGCCTGTGAGCCCGCTGAGGATATCCGTTCTGTCTTCTGCGGCCACGAAACTCTCCTATGCCGTGCCTGGGGCCTGCCGCTGCGGGGGCTTCCTGTGTCTGCCGGACGTCTCCGCAGTCGGCCGGATGCCGGGGACATACGCGCCGCGCGTACCGCCGTGCGTGTCCTTTTAGCCACTGTAGACCGGCTGCCCCGGCTTGCGTAGCCTTCACCGGGGAAGGCCTGCCGGGGCACGGCGAACCCTTGAAGCTTGCCGGTTAAAGGTGTTCCCTTGAGTCAGGAAAAGGGCAGTTCTTGCCAAGATGTGATTCCCTTGTATTTATGCAGTCAACCAGGAGGAGTGAAGTGAGCGAGGCCGATGCCGTCACAGAGAAGAACGTGGCGGAAAGAATGGGTTTCAAAGACGGCGACCTGATTCAGGAATTCGGCTACGACGAAGACGTGGACTTCGATCTCCGTGAGGATCTCGAAGACCTGTCCGGCGGCGAGCTCCTCACTGAGGACGACCACGAAGTTGTTGACGGCGTGATCCTGTGGTGGCGCTCGGACGACGGCGATCTGGTCGACGCGCTGGTTGATTCCCTGACGACGCTCGACGACGGCGGAGTGGTCTGGGTCCTGACACCCAAATCGGGCCGGGAGGGTTACGTTCCGCCCGCCGATATCGAAGAGGCAGCACCCACCGCGGGACTGCACGTAACCACGTCACCGGGCGTCAGCCGCGACTGGGCCGCTACGCGCCTGGTCAGCCGCCGAAAGAAGTAACCGGTTTTGATGCCTGCAGCCGGGATCCCCGGCCTCGGGGATCCGGCTCCGGTCTTTGAGCTGCCCAACCAGTACGGTGAGGCGGTGCGGTCAGCTGACCTCGCCGGCGCGCCCGCCGTCCTGGTTTTCTACCCGTTTGCCTTTTCCCGGGTCTGCTCAGGTGAACTCGCGGAACTCGCTGCCCTTCAGCCGGAATTCAGGGCCGCCGGAGCACGCCTGCTGGCCGTGTCCTGTGATGCGAAGTACTCGCTGCGTGCCTGGGCCTCCGAGCAGCAGTGGGAATTCGACCTGCTCTCGGACTTTTGGCCGCACGGCGCCGCTGCCCGGAGCTTCGGGGTCTTTAACGAGGCCCGCGGAATGGCCGTCCGTGCCAGCTTCATTCTTGACGCAGGCGGCTCCATCCGGCAGATTCTGCGGTCCAACCCGGACGAACCGCGCCGCGCCGCCGATTATCTGGCGGCCCTTTCGGCGCTGTCCGGAGAACGGAACTGACATGACGCAGCCTGTACCTCCAGGAACAGGGCTCACCGGATTTGTCACGCGGGAGGCTGCGGCCGCGGCCGCAGAGCCCACCGAAGCCGAACGCCGCCAGCTGGATAAGGCTGTTGAACTGCTGGCCGGCCGGAAACTGGCGCTGCTGACCGGTGCCGGGCTAAGCACCGACTCAGGGATTCCCGACTACCGCGGTCCTGATGCGCCGCCGCGGAACCCTATGACTTACCAGCAGTTTGTCGGTGACCCGGTGCTGCGCCAGCGCTACTGGGCCCGCAACCATGTGGGGTGGCACCACCTGCGCCACGCGGTACCCAACGCCGGGCACGAGGCTGTTGTCCATCTGGAGGAGCGCGGCCTGCTCACCGGAGTAATCACCCAGAATGTGGACCGCCTGCACAGCGATGCCGGGAGCATTCGGGTCATTGACCTGCACGGGCGGTTCGACCGGGTGCTCTGCCTCTCCTGCGGTGCCGTCTACACCCGCGAGGGTATCGCTCGGCTCCTCGAGAAGCTCAATCCCGGTTACCTTGAACGCGTTGCCGCGGACGGGGATATCGCCCCCGACGCCGACGCCGAGATCACGGACACCGAGGGTTTCACCGTCGCGGACTGCCCCATCTGTGACGGGATGCTCAAGCCCGACTTCGTCTACTTCGGGGAGAACGTTCCCAAGGAGCGGGTCCGGCTGTCCTACGCAGCAGTGGACGACGCCGGTGCGCTCCTGGTGGCCGGTTCTTCCCTGACTGTGATGAGCGGCCTGCGCTTTGTCCGCCATGCCGCCAAGGAAGGCAAGCCGGTAGTGATCATCAACCGCGGCCAGACCCGCGGTGATGCACTGGCTGACCTCAAAATCGACATGGGTGTGGGCACCGCCCTGCAGTACCTGGCGCGGACGCTGCCGGATCCGGCCCCGCTGTCCGGACAGCATCCGGGCAGGCATGCGGATTAGGTGATCCGGCAGATGTTCCGGTAATGTAATTCCTCGTGATGCGGCGCTGGCCGGGGATACCCCAGCTGGCATAACGGGTCACTTTGGGTCTTTAGCTCAGCTGGTAGAGCGCCACGTTTACACCGTGGATGTCATCGGTTCGATCCCGGTAGGACCCACCGGCAAAACCCGCCCGCGGAAACATCCGCAGGCGGGTTTTTTCGTGTGCTGTTCCCGTCTGCAGAAAGTCCCGCCAGGGAGGCGGAGCGGCCGCACAGCAGCCGCCCATCCACTTCGAAGATTTCGGTGGTACAAGGACATGGGGTGTGGCTGACACACCGCTGAGTTACCGCAGCTGAAAGATATGAGCACTTTGCGCACTAACCTCCTTAAACCTGCAGCCGCCGTCCTGCTCAGTACAGGACTGATCGCCACCGGGGTAACCGGATGCACCGGTGAACCTGCACCGCAGACGGTAACGGTGCCCGGCAGCCCCGCAACGCCGTCGGCCAGTTCCGAACCCGAGCTCGCCCTGCGTGCTGAGCTGGACCGCTATGCCGCGGAGACCGGCGTCGACTTCTCCGTGGCTCTGTACGAATATGATTCCAACAGTGCCTGGTCCTACCACCCGGACGGGCGGTATCTGGAAGCCAGCCTGGTGAAGGTTCCGATCCTCCTGACCCTGCTGCGGCAGGCCACTGAGGCGGAGCGGGAACTGACTCCGGAAGAGGAACAGCTGGCAGAACTGATGATCTGCCAAAGCGACAACGGGGCCACTGACGAACTGTATGCGCTGATCGGCGGGGCAGAAGAACTGCAGCGAACGTACGGCCTGCTCGGTGTCACGGACACGGAAGCCGGTGACGTCTGGGGCGCCAACGAGACAAACGCGGAAGACCAGCTGCGGATTGCAACGGCGGTGGCCCGCGGAGTGGACTGGATACGGGACGGCTTGCAGGACTATGCAGCCCGCCTGCTGGAGAACGTTGTGCCGGAGCAGGCGTGGGGGATCAGCGCCGGCATTCTGAACCCGCTCGCCGAAGTGGGCCTGAAGAACGGCTGGCTGCAGGATGACTTCCTGGCCTGGAACGTGGGGAGCCTGGGATTTGTGGTCGGCGCAGGCGCCGAGTACAGCGTCGTCGTGCTCACTGCAGGCACCGAATCGCTGGACGAAGGAATTGCCGTCCTTGAAGGCGCCGCTGCGATTGTGAACCACTGGGAACTGGGACAGTAGCTCACCGCTGGTTCAACGGAGGCGGCTGAGTTCCCGGGCCCGCGCCCGACCAGCGCGAGTACGCGGCCACGAGGGGGCCGGCCGAGAGGCCGTGCGCAAAGACACTCAGCCCCACTGTAACGACCACGGTGGTCAGCAGCGTCACAGCTTCCGGGGTTCCCCGTTCGTACGCCAGCAGGGCGAACACCACAGAGGCCAGCCCGCGGGGTCCGAACCACCCCATGAACGCCCGGGTCTGCCACGATGCTCCGCTTCCCGCCATGGCCGCGGAGACCGGGAGCATACGAACGGCTGTGAGGCTCAGGACCGCATAGGCGAGGACCTGCCAGGTGATGTGCGGGAGGGCAGCCAGGACAGCGACGGCGCCGAAAATCATCCAGGTTGCGGCTGCGAGGATGTTCCCGGTTTCCGCGGTGAAGCCCAGCGTGTCATCTGTCCTTGCACCGCCGGCCCGCCGGAAAGCCAGTCCTGCCACGAACGCGGCGAGGAACGCGCTGCCGCCAAGCGAAACCGCCGCCGCATAGGCACCCAGTGCCACGGCCAGGGTGCAGGGCTGGCGCCACTGCGCTTCGATCCATCCCCGGCGGGATGCAGTCCGTAGGAGACACCCGCCGACGACGCCGGCCACCACTCCGGCGAGCAGGCCGAAGCCGATCTGTTCGGTGATCGCAGCAGCGACCGCTGAGGGCACGCTGCCTTCCAGCGTGGACATGGAGAGGTCCAGAGACACCAGGAAAAACGGTACGGCGAGGCCGTCGTTCAGCCCGCTTTCAACGTTCAGGGCCTGCCGCACGGGTCCCGGCACGGCCTGATCCTCCACCACCCGGTGTCCCAGTGCGGCGTCGGTCGCACAAAGCATGGCGGACAACAGGAAAGCGGTGGCCAGGGAAAGCTCCGGAAACAGCAGCAGTGCTGCACCGAAACCGAGGAGCAGGCTCAGGGGAAGGCCGAAGGCCAGCAGCCTGCCGGGCCATCCGAAACTCCGGCGCAGGACAGCGAGATCAAGGTGTGCTGCATCGGTAAAGAGAAGGAAGACCAGGGCCAGCTCCGCCACCCGGTGCACGGCCGAGGTTTCAAGGGACAGCCCCAGGCTCCCGCCCAGCAGCGCAGCCGTGAGGACTCCGGCAAAGACGAACGCCATGGCAGAGGTAATGCCGCTGCGGTTCAGCGGTCCGGAGAAGGCACTGACCAGAATCAGCACCACGGCTCCAAGCAGTACCGCGATCATCCGGTTCCTCCCATACGGGCCGTGGAACACAGGTTGCGGGTGAACACGCCGGCCGGTCTGCCGCCCGGCAGCAGCCAAGGTGTGGGAGCCGGGCTCCGGAAACGTGCAACCCGGATAATCTGGGGACGTGTTCTGTTCCCGAGCGTGACACAGAACCCGGTCGCTTGTCACCGCTTTGCGCTTCAGGAGGTTGACTGCCATGGACAGGAAAACAGCAGGACGCAGAGGCGTAGAGGAGCGGGCGGCGGCAGGCAGGCTCTGCCGGGACCGGACCCCGGTCACGGCACACACCGAGTGGCGTCCGGCTCCAGGGCGGCCGGACCCGATTGCACTCATCGAGGAGCAGAACCTCACCCGGGATGCGGACCTGGTGCCGGTTCGCCACGGCCGGATGCTCGCCTCACCGTTCACGTTCTACCGCGGCACGGCAGGAATCATGGCCGCCGATCTGCGGGACACCCCGCGCGCCGGCCTGGACACCCAGCTCTGCGGGGACGCGCACCTGTCCAACTTCGGGGTTTTTGCCTCCCCGGAGCGGAAGCTGATCTTCGGCATCAACGACTTTGACGAGACCCTGCCCGGGCCCTTCGAATATGACGTGCTGCGCCTGGCCGCGAGCTTCACCGTGGCGGCCCGGAACAACGCCTTCACCGGAGCCGATGTCCGCTCGGCGACCCTGGCAGCGGTTCGTGCCTACCGCGAGGCAATGCGGGACTTTGCCCGGATGGGCACCCTGGAGATCTGGTATGCGGGCCTGGACGAACAAGATGTGATGTCAGCGCTCGCAGTAGCCGTGGACACGAGCAGTGGGAAGGAACAGAAGAAGGCTGCCAAACGCGCCCGGCGTGCGGCGGAGAAAGCGGCGCTCAGGGCCCGGTCCAGGGACAGCCTGCAGGCACTGTCCAAACTGGCGGAGCACGTGGACGGTAGCTACCGGATCATCAGCTCCCCGCCGGTATTGATTCCGGCCCGCGAGTTTGGCGGCATGTTCGGCATATCGTCCGATCAGCTGCAGGAAACCGTCCAGAACCAGTTCCGCTCTTACCGGCAGACGCTCCAGGAGGACCGGCGCCGGCTGCTTGAACGGTACGAAATCGTCGACGTCGCCCGGAAAGTGGTGGGCGTGGGCAGTGTTGGAACGCGTGCCTTCATTGCCCTGCTGCAGGGCCGGGATGCATCGGATCCGCTTTTCCTGCAGCTCAAGGAGGCCAGGCGTTCGGTTCTTGAGGGCCACCTGCCCCGAAGCGTCTGGCGCCAGCCCGGTAAACGAGTGGTCCAGGGCCAGCGGATGATGCAGGCCGCGAGTGACATCTTCCTGGGCTGGACGCCGGGCATGCAGGAGAACAGGTACCTCTACTGGCGGCAGCTTAGGGACATGAAGGGGTCCGCAGTGGTGGAGACGATGACGCCGTTCGGCATGGAACTCTATGCCCGGGTGTGCGGCTGGGCGCTTGCACGGGCGCACGCCAGATCGGGGGACCCGGTTGCGGTTGCCGCCTATCTGGGAAAGAGCGGCAGGTTCGACGCCGCAGTCGCCGGCTTCAGTGCCCGGTATGCGGACCAGAACGAAAAAGACTATGAAGCCTTTGCCAAAGCGGTTCGGTCCGGCCGGCTGGAAGCCGTGGAAGGCGTTTAGGCCGGTTCGGAACACGACGTGTCCGCCGTCGCAGCGGCGTGTGTGGCGGCAGCCCCGTTCGGAGAATAGGCTGGAGGCTGAAGACGGCGCCATTGGTGCGCCGAGACTGTGCTGCTGGATGCGGCACCCGAAGAATCCTTGGAGTGAACTTGAGTGCACAGATAGGCGTGACCGGACTGGCCGTCATGGGAGCGAACCTGGCCCGGAACCTGGCCCGGAATGGCTACACGGTGGCCCTGCACAACCGGTCGGTGGAGAAGACGGATGCTCTCCTCTCCGCACACGGTGACGAAGGGGACTTCATCCGGACGGAGTCGCTGCAGGAACTGGTGGATTCCCTGGAGAAGCCGCGCCGCGTGCTGATCATGGTCAAGGCCGGAGCACCCGTGGACTCGGTCATTGACCAGCTGGTGCCGCTGCTTGAACCGGGCGACATCGTGATCGACGCCGGCAACTCGCACTATGAGGACACCCGCCGCCGCGAAGCCGCGCTGGCTGAAAAGGACCTCCACTTCGTCGGCGTTGGGGTTTCCGGCGGTGAAGAGGGCGCGCTCCTGGGCCCGTCCATCATGCCGGGCGGCTCGCGTGAGTCCTATGACTCGCTTGGCCCGATGCTCGAGAAGATCTCCGCCAAGTACAACGGTGAACCCTGCTGCACCTGGGTCGGCACCGATGGCGCCGGGCACTTTGTGAAGATGGTCCACAACGGCATCGAATACGCCGACATGCAGGTCATCGGTGAGGCATATGACCTGCTGCGCTCCGCCGCGGGAATCGAACCGGCCGAGCAGGCAGAGATCTTCACCGAATGGAACAAGGGCCAGCTGAGCTCCTTCCTGATCGAAATCACTGCCGAGGTTCTCGCGCACACCGACGCGAAGACCGGCAAGCCGTTCGTTGACGTCGTCGTGGACTCCGCCGGGCAGAAGGGCACGGGACGATGGACCGTTGTCTCCGGCCTGGATCTGGGCTCCCCGGTCTCGGCGATTGCCGAATCCGTCTTCGCCCGTGCGCTCTCTTCGCAGCGTGGCCAGCGCGAGGAAGCCCAGGGCATCCTGGCCGGCGAGGAAACTGCCGTCGAGCTCCCCGAGACCTTCGTGGAGGACGTGCGGCAGGCGCTGTACGCCTCCAAGCTGGTCAGCTACGCCCAGGGCCTGGACATGCTCACCGGCGCGGCCAAGACCTACGGCTGGGATCTGAAGCTGGACGAGATTGCCTCGCTCTGGCGTGCCGGCTGCATCATCCGGGCGGAACTGCTCGATGACATCATGAAGGCCTACGCAGACGGAAAGGCTCCGGCCAACCTGCTGCTGGCTCCGGCGTTCGCCGAGTCCATTGCCCAGGCACTTCCGGCCTGGCGCCGGGTCGTTTCCGTGGCCGTGCAGCTGGGTATTCCGGTTCCGGTCTTCTCCTCCTCGCTGGCCTACTATGACGGCCTGCGCCGCAAGCGCCTTCCGGCGGCCCTGACCCAGGGCCTGCGCGACCTCTTCGGTGCGCACACCTACAGCCGGGTCGACGCTGAAGGCACCTTCCACACCCTGTGGAGCGGAGACCACTCCGAAATCGAAGCCGTGGACACCCACTAGCCACCGGCACACAAAACGGGGCCGGCCGCCCCCCGGGCCGCCCCCCGCCCGGG
>NZ_JAXIOM010000081.1:0-14974 GCF_049311025.1 Arthrobacter sp. 3Tela_A | reverse complement strand
CACCCATCGGGGCCCCCCCGCAGCCCCCAACCGCGCGCCCGGCCCCCCCGCCGCCGGGCCTGCGGGCCCGCGTTTTTGATGCGCTGGGGCTGCTGCAGATCGATTCGGTGAACGTGCTGGCCCGGAGCCACTACCTGCCGCTGTTCACCCGCCTCGGCGCCTACGACCGGGGGGTCCTGGACCGGATGTCCACCCGGCATCCCCGCCGGATGGTTGAGTACTGGGCCCATGAAGCCAGCTTCATCCGCCCCGACCTCTTTGCGGACCTCCGCCAGTGGCAGCGCCGCACCTGGGTGCGTGCCACCTCGATGCCGGAAGAACCGCGAAGCGTACTTACCGAGGCCGTTCTGGAGCTGCTGCAGCAGAAGCATCCGCTGTCCGCCCGTGAGGTGGAGTCCATCCTCGGAGCCGGCGGGCAACCGGGCACCAAGTCGTGGGGCTGGAACTGGAGCGCAACCAAACGGATCCTGTCGGACCTCTTTGAACAGGGAATTATCTCCTCGGCCGGCCGGGGAACGGCCTTCGAGCGTCTCTATGCCCCTGCCGCCGCGGTGCATCCCGACGCAGAAGCCGCCCTGGAGCCCGTGGACCGCAACGATGCCCTGCTGCGGCTGACCGAGTCCGCGGCACGGTCGCTGGGCCTTGGGACCGCACCTATGCTGGCCGACTACTTCCGTCTGCCGCTGCGCGGCACTCTTGCCGCTGCCCAACACCTGGCTGCCCGCGGGCAGCTCGAGGAAATCACCGTCGACGGGTGGAAGGGCCCGGTCTTTCTTCATCCGGAGGCACGGACACCGCGGCGCTGCCACGGAGGCGGGCTGCTGAGCCCGTTCGATTCGCTGGTTTTCGACCGGCGCCGGCTGCAGGCGGTCTTCGGCATCCACTACCGGATCGAGATCTACACACCAGCCCACAAACGGCAGTACGGGTATTACGTGCTGCCGTTCCTGCTGCGCGAGGCGATTGTGGCCCGGGTAGACCTCAAAGCGGACCGGCCGGGCCGGGCACTGCTGGTGCAGGCCGCCCACGCCGAACCCGGTTCCCCGTCAGATACCGCTGTTGAGCTAGCCGCAGAATTACGGCTGATGGCGCAGTGGCTGGGCCTTGCAGAGGTTATGGTAAATCCTGTGGGCAATCTTGCGCCCGCCCTGAAACTGGCAGTAGACCGTGGATGACCCCCATGCGGGAACCTTGGCGGCCTGCCGGACGTCTCTCACGTAGACTGGGGACGCCAGATTTCGGCAACACTAGATTGGGAGCAAATCAGTGGCATCACTTCTCGAACGAGTTCTTCGCACCGGTGACAAGAAGACGCTGAAAACACTGCGTAACTACGCCGACGCGATCAACGTGCTCGAGGACGAGTTCAAGGGCATGACCGATGCCGAACTGCGCGCCGAGACAGACAACCTCAAGGAACGCCACGCCGACGGCGAGAGCCTGGACGATCTGCTGCCTGAAGCATTCGCCCTGGTCCGTGAAGCGGCTGGCCGAACCCTGGGCATGCGGCACTTCGATGTCCAGATGATGGGCGGCGCCGCCCTCCACCTGGGCAACATCGCCGAAATGAAGACCGGTGAAGGAAAGACGCTCGTGGCCACAGCCCCGGCTTTCCTGAACGCGCTGACCGGCCGCGGCGTGCACGTGGTCACGGTGAACGACTACCTTGCCGAATACCAGTCGGACCTGATGGGCCGTGTTTTCCGCTTCCTGGGCATGTCCACCGGCTGCATCCTCTCCAACCAGGACCCGGCGACCCGCCGCGAGCAGTATGCCGCAGACATCACCTACGGCACCAACAACGAGTTCGGCTTCGACTACCTCCGGGACAACATGGCCTGGAGCGCCAATGAGCTCGTCCAGCGTGGCCACCACTTCGCCATTGTCGACGAAGTTGACTCCATCCTCATCGATGAGGCCCGTACCCCGCTGATCATCTCCGGTGCCGCCAGCGGCGACGTTAACCGCTGGTACACCGAGTTCGCCAAGGTAGTCCAGCGACTGAGCCTTGACGTGGACTACGAAGTCGACGAGAAAAAGCGCACCGTAGGCGTTCTCGAGTCCGGTATCGAAAAGGTCGAGGACTACCTCGGGATCACCAACCTCTACGAAGCGGCCAACACCCCGCTGATCGGCTTCCTGAACAACGCCATCAAGGCCAAGGAACTCTTCAAGCGGGACAAGGACTACGTCATCCTCAAGGGTGAAGTGCTCATTGTCGATGAGCACACCGGACGTATCCTGGCCGGCCGCCGCTACAACGAAGGCATGCACCAGGCCATCGAGGCGAAGGAAGGAGTGCAGATCAAGGCGGAGAACCAGACCCTGGCCACCGTCACCCTGCAGAACTACTTCCGGCTCTACGAGAAGCTCTCCGGCATGACCGGCACGGCTGAAACCGAAGCTGCCGAGTTCATGAGCACCTACAAGCTTGGCGTGGTGCCCATCCCCACCAACAAGCCCATGGCCCGGCTGGACCAGTCAGACCTGATCTACAAGAACGAAGTTGCCAAGTTCGACGCCGTCGTAAAGGACATCGCCGAACGACACGCCTCCGGCCAGCCCGTGCTGGTAGGCACCACCAGCGTGGAAAAGAGTGAATACCTTTCCAAGCAGCTGGCCAAGGCCGGAATCCGGCACGAAGTCCTGAACGCCAAGAACCATGCCCGTGAAGCGGCCATCGTGGCGCAGGCCGGCCGCAAGGGTGCGGTAACGGTTGCCACCAATATGGCCGGCCGCGGCACCGACATCATGCTGGGCGGCAACGCCGAGTTCAACGCGGTTGCCGATCTCAACGCCCGCGGGCTCGATCCGGCCGAGGACCCGGAGGCCTACGAGGCCGCGTGGCCTGCCGCCCTGGAAAAGGCGCAGGCGGCAGTGGCAGCAGAACATGACGAGGTGCGTGCCCTGGGCGGACTTTATGTCCTGGGTACCGAGCGCCACGAATCACGGCGCATCGACAACCAGCTCCGCGGCCGTTCCGGCCGCCAGGGTGACCCGGGCGAGTCCCGGTTCTACCTTTCGCTGACGGATGACCTGATGCGCCTGTTCAACTCCGGCGCAGCCGAGCGCATCATGAACAGCTCCTCGATGCCGGATGACGTCGCACTCGAATCGAAGCTGGTCTCCAAGGCCATCCAGAATGCCCAGGGCCAGGTGGAGGCACGCAACGCCGAACAGCGCAAGAACGTCCTGAAGTACGACGACGTCCTGAACCGCCAGCGCGAAGCCATTTACGGTGACCGGCGGCGCATCCTAGAAGGCGATGACCTGCAGGAGAAGATCGGTTTCTTCCTCGAAGACGTGATCAGCGCCGTCGTCAACGATGCCACCGCTGAAGGCCACGGTGACGACTGGGATCTCGAGACACTGTGGAAGAACCTCAAGATCGTTTACCCGATCAGCCTGACCATCGATGAAGTCATTGAGGAAGCCGACGGCCGGTCCAACCTCACCCGGGACTTCCTCCTGGATGAGATTCTTTCCGATGCGCGCCTGGCCTACCAGGCACGCGAGGATGCGATCGGCTCCGCAGCGATGCGCGAGCTGGAGCGGCGCGTGGTGCTCTCCGTCATCGGACGCAAATGGCAGGAACACCTCTACGAGATGGATTATCTCAAGGAAGGCATCGGCCTGCGGGCCATGGCCCAGCGCGACCCGCTCGTGGAGTACCAGCGCGAGGGCTTCGTGATGTTCCAGACCATGATGGAGGCCATCCGCGAAGAGAGCATCCGCTACCTCTTCAACGTCGAAGTCCAGGTCAGCCAGCCGGCTGTTCCCGAAGCGCTGCAGGGCGTGAAGGACGCACGCGGAATCGTCGGCACACCGGTTATCAAGACGCCCGGGCTCGAAGCGCCCGAGCAGCCGGCCAGCCTGCAGTTCTCGGCCCCGAACAGCCAGGGCCAGGCGGAAACCAGGGTTGAGCGCACTGCGGCCGCCAAGCCGGCCCAGCCCGCATCCCGGAAGGACACGCGTTCAGCTTCCAAGAAGAAGCGCCGCAAGTAACCTCACCCGATTTCCAGGGCGGTAACTTTCCAGAGTCCGCGCCGCAGCTCCAGACGGAGGGCTACGGCGCGGACTCTGTCAGTTTCGGCGGCTGCCACAGCGACTTCGTAGACTCCGGGCGAGACGGGGCAGACCCGGACCCGCAGGATGCGCACGTTGCGGTGCAGCCGTCCTTGGCCGCGGCCCCGGACCAGGTTGGTGCGCAGCTGAAGGCGCTCGAACTCCTCGAAATCCATCCACCGGGCCAGCTGCTGCAGCGGACGTACCCCGGCCAGGACCTCCAGTGCACCCATGGTGACGGACCGGCTGATGGCCTCGATCCGGGCGTCCACCTCCGCCGAACTCCTCCAGTTACCGGCCTGTGCAGGCGCCGGCGGAGGTTCCTCCCGGACCAGGACCGGATGCCGTTGCGGAACCACGGGCGGAGCCAGTCCCGGAACCGTGCTGAAGACGGGCCGGGGCTCACCGCTGGCCCGGGCGGGCTCCCCGGAGACCTCGCCTGGAGCGGGAAGAATAATCAGGATGGTCATGGGGTGTCCTTTCCGGTGGGCTGGCTAATTCGCAGGCGGGGGCGGAACGGTGAGGACCTGCCCGGGCAGCAGATGGTGCGGATCGGGGCCAATGACGAAGCGGTTTGCTGCGTGCCACGCGGGCCAGTGGCGGGCGACCTCGTGATCCGTGGCGAGGGGGCCGAGCTGTGCGGCGGCCAGGTTCCAGAGCGTGTCTCCGGCGCGGACCGTAACGGTGGCGGCGGCTGCCGGCTCGCCCCGGGCAACGCCGGGAATCAGCAGCGAAGAATCCACGGGACCGGGGGAAGGTTTCCAGGACGGGTCTGCCGCTTCCTCACTGCTGTGGGCGGCTGCACGGCCCAAACCGGTGCTGTTCGACGGATTCCACCCCGGATCGGCGGCCGGGGATCCGGAGACTGGCACTGTGTATGAAGCAGTGCTTGCCGGGGCGGTGCTGCCGGCGGGTGAAGCCAGTACGGGCAGGGGAGCGGCGGCCAGCTGTACACCCAGGGCGGCTGCAGCCAGCCTCCGCAGGAACGCTGGACTGAAACGCCCGACTGCGCGGGATGCCCGGCACTTGCCGCTTCGCAGCAGCAGTGCTGAAACAAGGGCGGCCACCGCGCCCACGCCCCACCAAGCCAGTACCAGCAGGCCTGCCCAGCCGGCGGCAAGACCGGCTGCGGACTGCAGGTCGGCGAGCGATCTCAGGGAGACCGGCGGAAACGGTCCCGGCGTGCTTTCCTGCAGCAGGCGGGATGCCCAGAGCAGCAGTGCCCCGGCGCCCATGGCTGCACCGGCCTGGAACAGGTCCTCCAGCATCCTGCGCCTGTGTGTTCCGCGAAAAGCCATGCCGACCTCCGGTGTCCTTGGGAAGCTCTGCAGCTCATGAGCCTTAGTGCCTCATGAGTCTGGTGATGTCGTTTGGTGCTGTTTGATGGTTTTGATGGGGTTTGATTTCTTTTGATCAGCTTTGACCCCCGTTACTACCCACCGATGTCCGAACTGTCCAGAGTGATGCCGGTGAAATGTGGACGCGCTAGCCTTGCCCGATGAGATGGGAGACGTTGTTCGCGGATCTGGAGGGGCAGCTGGCGGCCGCCGGAGACGCAGAGCTTGAATCGGAGATTGCAGACCGGCAGCGGGGTGAGGTTGCCGGACTCGGATTCACGGCCAGGCTGCGGGCGCAGCGGGGCAGGGCACTAAGGGTCCACGTCGGGATCGCAGGCAGGCCGCTGCAGGGAGAGCTGGGAACGGTGGGAGCGGACTGGTTCCTGCTGGAATCCGCCTCGGGCTCCCATGTGGTTCCGCTCCAGGCCGTGCAGATGGTCGAGGGGATGGACCGGTACGCGGATACATCGGTGCCCGGCGTGCAGCTGAAATTCGCTGCGGCCCTGAGAGGGCTGGCCCGTGACCGTTATCCGGTCGACCTGCACCTGCTGGGCGCCGGGCAGGCGCAGCACGGCAGCATTGACCGGGTGGGGCACGACTTCATCGAATTTGCGCTTCTGGAACCGGGCGAGCCGCGCCGGCGCGGGAATGTTGCCTCAGTAGCAGTGGTTCCGCTGGCCCGGATCGCGACTGTCAGCTCACGCTAGGGCAAACCGGAACACGGGGTGCGGTTACGCCGGCAGCACTCAGGCTTCCGCGGCCTCGTCCTGGGACAGAGCGGAGCGGGCTGCCTCTGCCCGGCGGTAGGCGCCGGCGATGTACTCCTCGAGTTTGGCGGACTCAACCCGCCACTGGCCGCGGCCGCCCACCTGGATAGCCGGCAGCTCCCCGGAGCGCACAAGCGCATACGTCTGTGACGAAGAGATGTTCAGGACCTCGCCCACGTCGGCGAGGGTGAGGAACCTTTTCTCCACCATGGTGCCCACCATCAACCCTTTCCGGCGCTGTGCCGCTGCTGACCTAGTCTGCCATCCTCAGGCTGCCGGACCGGTGTTATCCACATTTTCCGGTCCCCACCCGTTTCCATACTGCCTGTTGGAGGCCACAATGTGCTCCAACACTCCGCGCAGGTGCGGGGAAAACCTAGGGGGAAGCATGAGTCTCAAGACGGCGGCCCAGGCCGTGCCCGCACCGCGCCTAAAGAAACCCTCCTGGAAAGACCCCCGGCTGCTGCTGGGGGTGCTCCTGGTCCTGGGCTCGGTTGCCGGGGTCGGCGCCTTGGTGGCCAGCCAGGACCAGACCACCCAGGTGCTGGCAGCGGCACGGGAGATTCCAGTGGGAACGGTGCTGGAGCCTGACGACTTCGATGTGGTGCAGGTTGCCCTGGGCGGACTCGAAGGCACCTACATGCCGGCCTCGGATCCATTTCCGGAGGACGCCGTCGCCGGATCGCTCATCCGCCGCGGTGAGCTGCTCGCCCGTGCCGATATCACGGCGGCAACAGACCTGGACCGAAAACCGCTGGGGCTGGATGTCCAGACGCCGCTGCCCAGCGGCATCCGCGCCGGAGACCGGGTGGATGTCTGGGCCTCCCTGCCGGACGGGCAGAACGGCTACGGGGAGCCGCGCCGGCTGCTCACTGCGGCGGAAATCTCAGAACTCTCCGTCACGGAGTCGGTCATTGCCGGAGCGGCGGCGACCCGGCTCCTGGTCCTCGTGGAAGACCAGGATCTGCCTGCCCTGCTCGGTGCCCTGTCCAACCAGGCGAAGATCGCCGTCGTACCCAATCCTTCAGCCCGATGAGCGCCATCCCCGTAGTAACGGCCGGCAGCGGCACCGCGGAACTGGTGCAGGGCCTGGAGCGCCTGCAGGGCCCGGTCACCGTGATTCGCCGGTGCACCGAACTTTCGGAGCTGATCGCCGCCTGCCAAAGCGGAATGGCCCGGGCAGCGATTGTGGATGACGACGCCGGGGAGCTGACAGCCAGCCTCGCCGACCGCGTCAAAGCCGCAGGGGTGGCGCTCGTGGTCCTGACCGACGATCCGGCAGCACGCACGCGCCTGGACCAGCTGGGGGTGGCGCATGCGTCACCGGCCCTGGATTCGGCCGCGCTCGCTGACCTTGTCGCGGCTGCCGTCCGGGCCTTGGACGAACTCGGGCCGGAGCGCGCGCGTTCCTCGATCGCGGACCCGGCCGAAGGCCTGCGCCGGTGGGAACTCACCGGCGACCGGCCGGGTGCCGATTTGGAGGGGCCGCACAGCCAGGGGAGCGTGGTGGCGGTCTGGGGGCCCGCCGGCGGACCCGGACGCACCACCCTGGCCCTGAACCTGGCCGCCGAGGCGGCGTCCGCCGGCAGCTCAGTGATCCTCGTGGACGCGGACACCTATGCACCCAGCATTGCGGCAGCCCTGGGTCTCACGGATGAATCCGCGGGACTCGCCCAGGCCTGCCGGCTCGCGGAGCAGGGGCAGCTGGACGCGGGGTCACTCGAGGCCTCCACGGTGCAGGTGCAGATCAGGAACCGGCGCCTGCGGCTGCTTACCGGCATCACCCGGTCGGACCGCTGGCTTGAGATCCGCGGCGCCGCACTGGCCCGGGTGCTGGAGGAAGCACGGAGGATTGCGGACATCATCGTGGTGGACTGCGGTTTCAGCCTGGAGGCCGACGAAGAACTCAGTTTCGACACCATGGCCCCGCGCCGGAACGCGGCAACCCTCGTAACGCTGGAGACTGCGGACACCGTATACGCCGTCGGTGCCGCAGATCCGGTGGGGGTGCCCCGTCTCGTGCGGGCCTTGACCGAACTGGAAACGGCGGTGCCCTCCGTGTCCCCGCTGGTGGTCCTGAACAAGGTGCGGCGTTCCACCGCAGGCCGTTCGCCGGAGCAGCAGCTCAGCGAAGCATGGGACCGGTTCGGCCCCGGCCGGATCAATGCCTTCCTGCCGGCCGACTGGGACGCTGCCGACGCCGCGCTGCTCGCCGGAACAGCTCTGCTCGAGACAGCACCGGCGTCCGGCCTGCGGACAGCGATAGCAGCCCTGGCGAACGTTCCCGCAGGCAGCAGCAGTAAACGGCGCCGGAAGCGGGGCGCCGCCGCGAAGTGACCTTTTCTTTCCCAACGGGATAGGCTCGTATCAAACGGGCCGCAAAGGGGCGGCCTGTACCAAGCGGCGAATTTCGGAGGCGTATTAAATGTCGTCTGGATCCAACACCACGGATCTGTCCAGTTCGGATACTTCCCTTGAGGATTTCATCGGGAATTACTACGAGCATCTGGCGGCAGAGGACGCCGCTCTCTACCCGCCCCAGGCGCTGCGCGAACGTGCCGAGGCACATCGTTCACTGGCCTGGACCCGCGCAGAGGGCAAGGCAGCCGTAGATCTTTTTGACCAGGGTGACGCCAGCGTCATCCTCATCGTTACCGATGACATGCCCTTCCTCGTCGATTCGGTCACGGCCGAAATCGTCCGCCAGAACAGCGGCATCCGGCTGATGGTCCACCCCACGTTCCTGGCGACCCGCCACCGGGACAGCGACACCCTGCAGCAGGTCAAGCGGGTGCCGAATGCTGCGGGTATTTCCAGCGGGGACACGGCCGCGCTGCCGAACATTTCCGGACTGATCGGCAGCGGAGAGAACACCACCCGCATCGAGTCCTGGATCGCCGTTGAGGTTCCACGGCTGACTGACGAGGCACGGCGCAGGGACATGGTCGACGGGCTCCTGAAAGTCCTGGACGATGTCCGTGTGGCCGTCCGGGACTGGTCCGGCATGCGGGCCAAAGTCCACGAGATCGCCGGTGAACTCACCACGGCCGGTCCCGGTATCCCGGACCTTCAGCAGGCACGGGAACTGCTCACCTGGCTGGACGACGGAAACTTCACGTTCCTGGGCTACCGGGAATACGACCTGATCAACGAAGACGGCGAAGACGTGCTCCGGTCCGCTCCGGGCACCGGCCTTGGCCTGCTGCGCCGCAGTTCCGAGGGCGGCAAGGTCCAGCACCTGACCACCGCCGGCCGGGCCAAGGCACGGGAAAAGCGTGCGCTGGTTATCACCAAGGCCAACTCGCGTTCGACCGTTCACCGCGCAGCGTACTTCGACTACATCGGGGTTAAGCGGTTCGACGCCCAGGGCAACGTCACCGGCGAACGGCGCTTCATTGGGCTGTTCGCCACAGGTGCCTACACCGGTTCCGTGCGGGACATTCCGATCCTGCGGGACAAGGTCAAGGAAGTCATCCGCCGGGCAGGATTCCCGGCGGACTCGCACTCCGGCAAGGACCTGCTCTCCATCCTGGAAACCTTCCCGCGCGACGAGCTGTTCCAGATCGACGTGGACGGGCTGCTGGAAACCGCCCAGGGAATCCTCCGCCTGCAGGAACGCCGCCGCACCCGGCTTTTCCTGCGCCCGGACGTCTACGGACGGTTTATGTCCGCGCTCGTCTTCCTGCCCCGTGACCGGTACACCACCTCGGTCCGCCTGCGTATCCAGGACGAACTGCGGGCAACCTTCAACGCGGAGTCCATCGACTACGAAGCACGGCTGACCGAGTCCGCACTGGCCCGCCTGTTCTTCCGCATCCGGCTGCCCAAAGGCGCGGAGATCGCCGACGTCGACGCCGCCGCGCTGGAACGCCGGCTGGTCAACGCGACACGATCCTGGTCCGAAGGAATCGACGAGGTGCTGCGCGGCAAGTTCGACCGCGTCCAGGCCGAACAGCTCTCCACACTGTGGGGCGATGCCTTCCCGATGGATTACCGGGTGGGCTACGAAGTCGAGGACGCGCTTGAGGACATTGCCCGGTTTGAGGACCGGCTGCAGAACCCGGACACCGCACCGGAGCTCTTTGTCTACCTGCCCTCCCGCAGCGCGGACAGCGCCGAGAGCGCCGACGCCCGGCTGAAGCTGTACCTGCTGGAACCGCGGTCCCTGACCCAGATCCTTCCCTTCCTGCACAACCTGGGCCTGGAAGTCCTCGACGAGCGGCCGTTCGAGATCAAACGCAAGGACGGCGTCGAGCTTTACCTCTATGACCTGGGCCTGCGCTACGGCGCCGGTGTGGATCCCCTCGAGACCGGCACCCTGCTGGCGGAGGCCTTCCGCGCCGGCATCTCCGGCGCCAGTGAGTCCGACGCCCTGGACCGGCTCATCCTCAGCCAGGGACTGGGCTGGCGGGAAGTCGTGGTGTTCCGCAGCTACGCCAAGTACATGCGCCAGATGGGCAACACCAACTCATACGGCTTCATCGCAGGCACCCTGCTGGGGAACCCCGGCGTTACCGGCGCGCTGGGCCGCATGTTCCGGGCACGGTTCGACCCGGCGGTTGAAGAGGACAAGCGGGCCGTCGAAATGGAGGCTGCACGCACCGAGCTGGATGCCGGACTGGAGCAGGTCCCGACGCTGGACGCGGACCGTGTCCTGCGGACGTTCGCCAACCTCATCGAGGCGACGCTGCGTACCAACTTCTACCAGGGCAAACCGTATGTGAGCCACAAACTCAATACCGCCGTGATCGACGGAGCACCCTTCCCGCGGCCCAAATACGAGATCTGGGTTTACTCCCCGCGCGTCGAGGGCGTGCACCTGCGCTTCGGTGAAGTGGCCCGCGGCGGCCTGCGCTGGTCGGACCGGCGCGAGGACTTCCGCACCGAAATCCTGGGCCTGGTCAAGGCGCAGACGGTCAAGAACGCCGTCATTGTGCCCACGGGCGCCAAGGGCGGCTTCTACGCCAAGCAGCTGCCGGACCCGGCTAAGGACCGCGGCGCCTGGATGGAAGAAGGCAAGGAAAGCTACCGCACATTTATCCGCGGCCTGCTGGACATCACCGACAACCTGGTGGTCACCGAAGACGGTGAGCAGGTCCGCCCGCCGGAGAACGTAGTCCGGCACGACGGCGACGACAGCTACCTCGTCGTCGCCGCGGACAAGGGCACGGCTTCCTTCTCCGACATCGCCAACGCCCTCTCCGCCGAATACGGTTTCTGGCTCGGGGATGCCTTCGCCTCGGGCGGATCCGTGGGCTATGACCACAAGGCCATGGGCATCACCGCCCGCGGTGCCTGGGAATCGGTCAAGCGGCACTTCACTGAACTCGGTGTCGACACCCAGAACGAGGACTTCACCGCCGTCGGTGTGGGAGACATGAGCGGCGACGTTTTCGGCAACGGCATGCTGCTGTCCGAGCACACCCGCCTGGTGGCCGCGTTCGACCACCGCCACGTGTTCCTGGACCCGAACCCCGACGCAGCCCGCTCCCATGCGGAACGGCGGCGGCTCTTCGAACTGCCGCGTTCCTCCTGGGCGGACTACGACGAGACCCTCATCAGCGAGGGAGGCGGAGTCTTCCCCCGGCAGTCCAAGAGCATTCCGATCAGCGCCCAGGTGCGCGAAGTGCTCGGCCTGGACGCCGGCGTCACCCGCCTGAGCCCGCCGGAACTGCTGCGCGCCATCCTGAAGGCACCGGTGGACCTGCTCTACAACGGCGGAATCGGCACCTACATCAAGGCCTCCACCGAGACCAACGCCGAGGTGGGGGACAAAGCCAACGACGCGATCCGCATTGACGGCCGGGACGTGCGTGCCAAGGTCATCGGAGAAGGCGGCAACCTGGGCATGACCCAGCACGGCCGCATCGAAGCCGCCCTGTCCGGCGTCATCCTGAACACCGACGCGATCGACAACTCGGCCGGCGTCGACTGCTCAGACCACGAGGTCAACATCAAGATCTTCGTTGACCGCATGGTTGCCGCAGGACGCCTGGAAGCCTCCGAACGCTCCGCCTTCCTGCACTCGATGACGGATGAAGTCGGCCGCCTGGTGCTGCAGGACAACATCGACCAGAACATGCTGCTGCTGAACGACCGCCAGCGCGTGATCGAGTGGAGCCCGAGCTTCGAGCGCCTCATGGACTGGCTCGAGGAGCATGCCGGCCTGGACCGCGCCCTGGAAGCGCTGCCCACCAAGGAAGAACTGCGGGCCCGCGTCGCCGACGGCCAGGGCCTCACCGCACCGGAGCTCTCTGTCCTGGCGGCCTACGCCAAGATCGAGCTGACCCGTGCGCTGACCGCCTCCGACCTGGCGGACGATCCGTACTTCCGCGGCACACTGCGGCGGTACTTCCCCAAGCAGCTGGTGGAACGCTTCGATGACCAGCTGGATACCCATCCGCTGCGGCGCGAGATCATCTCCACCATGGTCGCCAACGACATGATCAACATCGGCGGAATCACTTTCGCCTTCCGGGTCATGGAAGAGACCTCAGCCACCGAGGCCACGGTTGCCCGTGCGTTCAGCGCGCTGCGTGAGATTTACGCAATCGACGACGTCGTTGCCGCCCTGGGCGAGCTGCCCGCCAGCTTCCCGACCGAAACCTGGACCAGTATCCACCTCGACATGCGCCGGCTGCTGGACCGTGCCGTGCGCTGGTTCGTGAACCACGTTGGACGCGGCAGCTCCATTGACGAAGATATTCAGGCCTTCAAGCCGATCGTCGAACCGCTGCGGAAGGACCTTATGCGCTTTATGCGCGGAGCCGACCGCGACCGTGTGGAAGCCGCCTTGGAGAAGGCAGCGGGCTGGGACGTACCCAAGGACCTTGGCACCTACTGGGCGGAGCAGTTCGAAAGCTACGGCCTGCTCGACGTCGCCCTGGCGACCCGGCAGGTTGAAGAACCGGCGGAGAACATCGCCGCGGTCTACTACGCGGTCTACGACCGCTACGGAATCGACGACCTGCTGGAGCGGATCACCAAGCTCCCGCGCGGTGACCGGTGGCAGGCGCTGGCCCGTGCCGCGCTGCGTGACGACCTCTACTCCACAGTCGCGGACATGACAGTCGCAGCCCTGCAGGCCACACCGTCCATGGGCGGCGATGATCCGGTAGCCCGGGTTGAGGCCTGGGAGCAGGAAAACGCAGACAACCTCGAGCGCGCCACCAAGATGTTCGCCGAGGTCAACCAGCTGGAGCAGGATGACATGGCGTCTCTTTCAGTCGCCCTGCGCCTGCTGCGCTCGATCGTAAGGCGCTGACGGACCACCGCTATGGCAATATTTACCGATCCGATCAAGGACCACGCGGATTTCGGACCCGGCGACGCTGAGTGGCTGCACCTGCTGGTGGGGGACTGGCAGCTGGTCGCGGACCTCGCGTTCGCCGACCTGGCGCTCTGGTTCCCCCTGCCGGAGGGCACCTACGTGGCGCTGGCCCATGCCCGCCCCTCGACGTCGCACACTGTGTTCCACAGCGACTTCGTGGGCGAACGCATCCGTGCAGACCTGCAGCCGCTGGTGGACAAGGCCTGGAAGTCCCAGACCATCGAGCGTTCGAGTGAGACGAACTGGACCACGGAGACAGCGATGCGGGTGGAAGCGATTCCGTTCGTCCGCAACGGGCGCACGCTCGCCGTCGTCACCTCCCACATGGACCTTTCAAGTTCCCGGATGCCGTCCCGGCTGGAGCTGACTTACCGTCAGTGCGCCTACGATCTGCTGCGGATGGGAACGCTTGGTCTGTGGCCGGACTTCGCCACCCCCACCGGATCGCGCCGCGGCGCCC
Organism: Arthrobacter sp. 3Tela_A; assembly: GCF_049311025.1. NCBI lineage: Bacteria > Bacillati > Actinomycetota > Actinomycetes > Micrococcales > Micrococcaceae > Arthrobacter > Arthrobacter sp. 3Tela_A. The sequence continues at coordinate 1,015 of NZ_JAXIOM010000081.1, read as the reverse complement.
CGCGCGTGGGTGACGGGCTGATTCGGCTCGATGCCCAGGGCGTGGTGCAGTACGCCAGCCCCAACGGCGTCTCCGCGTTCCGCCGGCTGGGCGATATGGAGACGCTCGAGGGCAGGCCGCTGGCCGAAATCACGACGGCGCTGCTCAAGGACCGCCGCATGGTGGACGAGACGCTGCCGCTGGTGGTTACCGGCCGGATGCCGTGGCGGACGGAAATCGAATCCAGGGGAGTGAGCCTGTCCCTGCGGGCCATTCCGCTGCGTGATGAGAAGGAACGCTTCGGTGCCCTGGTACTCTGCCGCGACGTTTCGGAGCTGCGCCGCCGGGAGATGGAACTGGTGTCAAAGGACGCCACCATCCGCGAGATCCACCACAGGGTGAAGAACAATCTGCAGACAGTGGCGGCGCTGCTGCGCATGCAGTCCCGCCGGATGGAGAGCGAAGAAGGAAAGCAGGGCCTGGCGCAGGCCATGCGCCGGGTCTCCACCATCGCGCTCGTCCACGAGACCCTGTCCCAGGGGCTGACCCAGAACGTGGACTTCGACGAGCTCATTGACCGGCAGTTCCGGCTCTCTGCTGAGGTGGCTTCCCCGTCGCAGGCGGTCCGCACCGAACGGCAGGGAACCTTCGGTGAACTGCCCAGCGACCTGGCCACCCCGCTGGCGCTGGTGATCAACGAACTGGTGACCAACGCCGTCGAGCACGGGCTGTCCGGCAAGGAAAACGGCACGGTGTGGCTGAACGCAGAGCGCCACCTGGGCGCCGACGGCGAAGAGAACCTCACGGTGACGGTCTCCGACGACGGCGTGGGGCTGCCCCCGGAGCCGCGCCGGGAAGGCCTTGGCCTGCAGATCGTGCGGACACTGGTCCAGAGCGAGCTTTCCGGCACCATCGAGTGGACGCCCCGCCCCGGCGGCGGCACGGAAGTAAGAATCGAGCTGGGACTCGACGCCGCCAGGCGCTGACCTGTCCCCGACGCAAAGAAGGGGGGGGGGGGGGGGGGGGGGGGGGGGGC
>NZ_JAXIOM010000080.1:0-15072 GCF_049311025.1 Arthrobacter sp. 3Tela_A | reverse complement strand
GGGGGGGGGGGGGGGGGGGGGGGGGGGGGGGGGGGGGGGGGGGGGGGGGGGGCGCCCGCCCCCCTCCCCCCCCCCCCCCCCCCCCCCCCCGTTTCTTTGGAGGGTTCTTTGACGGGGCGGCGGGAGTCCTTGGTGCTGGACCCGACGGTGCCGAATTTCCTGCACTTTGGGACTTTCCTGCCGGTTCGGGACATTCCTGCCAGAGCGCCGCGGAGGATTGTCCCCAAACGGCAGGAACGTCCCGAACTGGAGGGGTTGGGGCCGGTAACTAGACCCTGAACTTGGCGAAGACCGAGTACATGTAGTCGGTGCCCTGCTGAAGTGCCGCGGTGAAGATCCGCTCGTCATTGCCGTGCATCCCGATAAGCTGCGCATTGCTCAGGACATAGGGGTAGACGCCGTAGCCGGGGATGCCGCGGTCGCGCCACGGCGCCAGGCTGGTGCCGGCTTCGAACAGCGCAGGAGTGAAGCGGGCGCCCGGGTAGGTTTCACGCGATGCCGACTTCAGTGCGCGGAACAGGTCCGTGTTCACGTCCGCGGGCGGAGTGGCCCAGGTCTGGTCCAGTGTTGCCAGGTATTCCTCTTCGCTGACTCCCTCAGGAGCGGCGATCCGGACTTCGACATTGCTGCGGGCGAGCCGTTCGCGCACCTGGGCCAGGAAGTCCCGCGGTTTCTGTCCGCCTGGAATCGCACGGCAGTTGAGCCGGGCTTCGGCTGAGGATGGAATGACGTTCTCCTTGTATCCCGCGTTCTCGATCACGAATGCGTGGGTGGTGCGAAGGAGTGCGCTGTGAAGTGCCGGGTAGGGCGACTTGGCGATGACCATCCGTGCCCAGCGTTCGAGCACCTGCGGATTCCGCGCGTCGAGCATACGCCGCAGCGCCTGGGAGAAATGCCTGTTCCGGGTGGCCTTGGACAGCGTGCCAAAGTACTCACGGGTCACATCCGTGAGGTGGACCGGCGCCTGCCAGTCGCCCAGTTTCGCGACGGCGCGGGCCAGGGTGACTATGGCGGCGTCGTCCAGCGGTTTTGAGGAATGTGTGGCCGTGCCCCGGGCAATCAGGTCGATGTTGAAATAGACCTTGTCCTGCCGCGTCGCGCTGATGAGCATCGGTGTGGTTTCGTCGTCCTGGGCCAGGAACCAGCCGCCCTCCGTGAGGACGGAGCCGGCGTCGAGCTTGTCCCAGTGATTGGCAGCGAGCCAGCGGGAGCCAAAGGACCCGGCCTCTTCGTCGCAGTCGGTGAGCACAATGATGTCGCGGTCGAAACGGGCGCCTTCACTGAGATGGCGGAGCAGGGCCGCGATGGAAGCTGCGTTCGCGCCTTTCATGTCCAGGGCCCCGCGGCCGTAGATCTCGCCGTCGCGTACCTCGCCGCTGAAGGGGTCGGCCGTCCAGTTCTCCAGCTCCACCGGGACGACGTCGGAGTGGCCGAGCAGCAGCAGCGGCGCAGCCTGTCCGGTACCGGGAATCCGGGCGATGAGGTGCACGTTGTTTGGCTGCGGGGTGTCGATAATCTCCACCGGAACGCCGGCTCGGGTCCATACTTCCTGCAGCATCTCGGCGTGCGTTCGGGTGTTGGCGCCGGTTCCGAAGTTCTGGGTGTCGAAGGACAGCATCCGCTTGAGCAGGTCCAGCGGGTCAATGTCCGTCCCGGGGATGGCCGGTGCCGAGGGCGCGGGAACGGCCGACGGCGCGGTGAGCAGGCTCAGTCCGGCCAGGCCGGCGGCGGTGGTGCCGGCGACGCCGCCCAGGAAAGTCCTGCGTCGGACGCTGGGTGCCGGGCTGCTGTTCTCAGGTGTTGGGGTGCGCATGGTTGATCCCTCTCGGTGCGTGGCGGCTCTGTCCCAGTGAAGGACGCCGGAGCTGCCACGCTGTCAGGGGTCCTAAGCAACTCACAAGATATGAGGCCCGAATCGGGTTAAAGACGAGTTTGGGAGAGCAGAGCCGGTTGACGCTCGCCGACTGAAAAGGGCAAACTTCCGCCCCCGCCGGTACGAGGTCAGAGGTTGAGCTTTGTGAGGACCGCTCCGCTTTGGGAGGCGTTCCGGCTGGTTCGCTCCGCTTTGGGGAGATCGCTCCGCGGCGCAGCGGAGCGATTGTCACAAACCGGAGCGATCCGGGCGCCCAGCACGCGCCCCACCCCCATCCAGAACCGTCACACACAGGAACGTGCTTGTGACCTGCGTCATGCCTCCAGTACAGTAATGCCGAGCTTGATTCGAATATTGAACGAGTTGTTCAAATATCGAACACTGAAGACCCAGAGAAGTGAGGACACTGTGCAGTTCCACCACCACGGCTACGTATCCGGAGATCCGCGCATTGAGCCGGCAGCCGGCGTCGGCATTGACCGCCCCGAAGAGCTTCCGGAGGAAGTCGACGTCCTGATCGTTGGCTCCGGGCCCGCCGGAATGCTGGCCGCCGCACAGCTGTCCCAGTTCCCCAACATCACCACCCGCATCGTCGAACGCCGCGACGGCCGCCTGGTCATCGGCCAGGCCGACGGCATCCAGGCCCGCAGCGTGGAGACCTTCCAGGCCTTCGGCTTCGCGGAGGAAATCACCGCCGAGGCCTACCGCATCACCGAGATGTGCTTCTGGCGCCCGGACCCGGAGAACCCGGAGAACATCGTCCGCTCCGGCCGTGCCCTGGATGACCCGGCGGGGATCAGCGAATTCCCGCACCTGATCGTCAACCAGGCCCGCGTCCTGGACTACTTCGCCCGATTCATGGCCAACTCCCCGGCCCGCATGAAGCCCGACTACGGCTACGAATTCGTGGACCTGGAGGTCGACGACGACGCCGAGTACCCGGTCACCGTCACCCTGCGCCGCACCGCCGGAGACGACGAAGGCACCGAGCGCACGGTCAGGGCCAAGTACGTAGTGGGCTGCGACGGCGCCCGCAGCAAGGTCCGCCAGTCAATCGGCTCCACCCTGGCCGGCGACGCCGCCAACCACGCCTGGGGCGTCATGGACGTCCTGGCCTCCACCGACTTCCCGGACATCCGCACCAAGTGCGCCATCCAGTCCTCCAACGGCGGCTCCATCCTGCACATCCCGCGCGAAGGCGGACACCTGTTCCGCATGTACGTTGACCTGGGCGAAGTGCCCGAAGGCGACAACGGCGCCGTCCGCAAGACCAGCATCGACGAAATCATCGCCAAGGCCAACGCCATCCTGCACCCCTACACGCTCGACGTGCGCAACGTGGCGTGGCACAGCGTCTACGAGGTGGGCCACCGGCTCACCGACCGGTTCGACGACGTCAAGCCCGAGGAAGTCGGCACCCGCACCCCGCGCGTCTTCATCACCGGCGACGCCTGCCACACCCACAGCGCGAAGGCCGGCCAGGGCATGAACGTGTCAATGCAGGACGGCTTCAACATTGCCTGGAAGCTCGGCCACGTCCTCGACGGCCGCGCACCTGAAAGCCTGCTCTCCACCTACTCGGCCGAGCGCCAGGTAGTGGCCAAGAACCTCATCGACTTCGATAAGGAATGGTCCACCCTGATGGCCAAGAAGCCCGAGGAGTTCGAGAACCCCTCGGACCTGGAGGACTTCTACGTCCGCACCGCCGAGTTCCCGGCGGGCTTTATGACCGAATACACCCCGTCCATGCTGATCGGCGAGGCGAAGCACCAGGACCTGGCCACCGGCTTTCCCATTGGCAAGCGCTTCAAGTCCGCCCCGGTGCTGCGCGTCAGTGACACCAACCCGCTGCAGCTGGGCCACCAGGCCAAGGCTGACGGCCGCTGGCGCATCTACGTCTTCGCGGACGCCGCACCCGCCGGCACGCCGTCGGGCGTGACGGAACTGGCCGAGTGGCTGCAGAGCGCTCCGGAGTCCCCGCTCGCTGCGCAGCCGGCCGGAGGCGACGACGACGCCTGGTTCGATGTGAAGGTCATCTACCAGCAGGACCACACCGGGATCGACATTAACGCCGTGCCGTCCGTCTTCAAGCCCGAGGTGGGCCCGTTCCGGCTCACGGACCTGAACAAGGTCTACGGCGCCAACCCGGAGGAGGACATCTTCGAACTCCGCGGACTGGACCGCTCCGGCGTCGTGGTGGTGGTCCGTCCGGACCAGTACGTCGCGAACGTGCTGCCACTGACTGCGACGGCAGAACTTGCCGAGTTCTTCGCCCCGCTGGTCCCGGCACGCGAGCCGCAGCACTAAGTACGCATAAACAGAGGACCCCGGGGGGGGCCCCCCCCGTCGTCCTTTTTCTTCAGTCAGGGGCTAGGCGTGCCGGCCCTTCCGTCCGCCGAAGAACAGAACCAGGCCCGCTGTCAGGAGCAGGACAGCGACGGCACCAATTGCCAGCGCGCCGGCCGAGCCGGTTGCTGCCAGAACGGAACCCGGTACGGAGGCAGGCGCGGAAGAAGCATCCGCTGCTGACGCCGAGGGAGCACCCGGATCAGTGCCTCCCGCAGCTGGAGCGCCGGACGGGTCCGCGGAGGGAACCACTGCCGCCGGCTCTGTCGGTTCGCTTGGCTCCACAGTGGGTTCGCTTGGCTCTACCGTGGGTTCTGCGGGTGTGGTGGTGCTGGGCTCTGCCGTGGGTTCTGCGGGTGTGGTGGTGCTGGGTTCGGGTGTGGGTTCTGCGGGTGTGGTGGTGCTGGGCTCCGGCGTGGGCACTACGGGCGCGGAGGCTGCACACGGAAGCTCGCCAAGGAACGTGTGGTGGTGGAGTTCCCCGGCCCCGGCACTGTTGAAGCTGCCGGTGAGCCACTGGCCGTTGTGCGTGACATTTGAGTTGAACGCCACGCTCGCCGACGGCGCATACACGGCACCCATTTCGAGGCCGTCAACCAGCACGTTTCCGGTTACCTCGGAGAGATCCAGGAAGATGTAGCGCGCCAGGGCCTGGCCTGCTCCAGCGGAGGACCAGCCCTCAAAGTTCAACCTGCCAACCTCCGTGGTGCCGGCAGGGACCTTGATCACCAGGGGCGCCTCGGCGGTCGGACGGTAGCCGTTGGCGTTGTCACCCTTGATCGTCTTGCCGGCAACGTCGCTGTAATTGAGCACATTGGGCTTGTCCGTGGCATAGGGGCCGGGCATCACCATTGAGTTGTCGTTCTTCACGGGCACCGTGTGCGCGAGTCCGTTGGCCGGATCGTACATCGAGGCCAGGCACTGGCTGGTTCGGCTCAGCTGCGCCGCCCTGTTCGGGAAGTACGCGCCGACCGACGGTTCAGCCGTCGCCAGCAGGCTCAGGTCGGTTGCGTACCCGCTGTGGAACGGCACCGGTTTGAGGTCCAGGTTGCCCCCGTCCGTATTGGTGACACGAAGGAAGTCCCGTCCGTCGTTGCCGCCGCCGCGCGCAGAACCGGAGAGGTTCGCGGTCTGTACCAGCTTCACTCCTGCCCCGGCTTCCGGACTTCCGGGCTGGGCACTGCGGTTAGTGAGGTCGACGCTGCCTGCACCCGTGTACTCCGCAGCGAGAATGCGCACCGGGACGCCGTCGATGAGCGGCACGGTGTAATCCGCCAGCCCGGCGACCTGGTGGACCAGGGGATAGCCGTTCTGGTTGGCCGTCGAAATACGGCCGTCGACGGCGATCGATCCCTCCATTTCACCGTTGCCCAGAACCGCGTCCCCGGAGACATACAGTGTGAATCCCTGGTTCACTTCGAACGGATTGAAGCTTCCGGTCCCCGCTGCCGAGGCACCCGTGGCCCATGGCCCGGCAGCCAGGGGAGCGGCGAGCAGGGCCGCCATGACACCGGCGGAGGCCAGGACCGCGCCCGTGCGGCGTCTGGTTGGTGCTAGGTGGGTTGATCCTTCAGGTGGCAGTGGTTTCACAGTGGTTTTCCTTTGGTGGCGGACCCAGATCCGGAGCGCAGGGCTGAATGAATGGCAGCGCGGCGCGACAGGCCTGGGGCATGGGTTGGAAGCCGGTTCCCTGGTTGGGGGAAACAGGGAACCGGCGGACTGGGGGGGAGGTGAACCCGGGCGGCCGGAGAAATGCCGGCGAAAGCCTTGCTGGCTATCCGGGCGGACGGGTGGTGCGCGAAATGGCGCGGCGCGGCCAGGCGCATGGCCTTGGGCCTGAGGAAGAGAGCGGCATTTTGCCGTACACGATCTTCACCGTCGTCCTAGATTCAAAGCTGATCCCGCTCGTAGCGGGCTAGTCCCACGGAATCATGTCCCGGCGAAGACGACCGGCGCTGTGTCGCTTTCCTTGATGACCCTGTCGTCCGGCTGGACTAAGCTCGAAACTACGACGAGGTTCGCCGTCAGATGGGGATGCTGGTTCGTCTCAGAAACGGGGAGACAAATGGTGCGGGCGGGGAGCGAAGCAGCTACCTGGCTGGATGAGCTGGGCATGGACCCGCTCAGGATCGGCGGGGGCAGGCCGCCCCAAGTCCTTGAACGGCGTGTTGGTGCCGTGTGCATCCGCCGGATCTCGATGAGCCCCTTCGATAAACCCAGCACACCGCTGGTGAAGCCGAACCACGTTTTCTGGACATCAGTGCTCGCCGGGAGCCTGAAAGTTGAAGGGCGCGGCGCAGAGATACTTCTAACCAGGGAGGTCTCCACCGTCCGGCGGGGGCTGGGGGTCAGCCGGTCGAGAACGGCAGCCGGTGCTGACCTGCTTTCCCTGGCTGTTCCCCAGGACCGGATACGGGACCGGGGGCTGAAGACCGAGCAGCTGCTGCTGCCGGTGGATGCGCTGGCCAGGAGTGCCCAGGACTATCTCTTGATGCTTCTGCGGCGGCGATTCGATTCCGCTTCGCCGGCCAATGCCAGTCTGGGAGCAGTTGCCGAGGAGATGCTGGTCGCCATGCTGATGGAGCAGGAAGGCTACCGTGCCGATTCGGCGTCCGTGTCAGGTGCCCTCCGCCTGCGCGCGGAAGCCATGATCCAGTCCCGCTGCACGGACCAGGAGACCGGGCCGCAAACAGTTGCAGATGCGCTGGGAGTTTCGCTGCGGAGCCTGCAGCGTGCCTACGCGGAGGCGGGAACCACTGTTTCCGCCCGGATTGATGGTCATCGCCGGGCCAAGGCCGAGCAGTTGATACGGGGTTCTGCCCGAATGAGCTTTGACGAAGTCGCGGCGAAGGCCGGTTTCCGCTCGACGTACCAGCTTCGCCGCGTGATTCAGCAGACCCACGGAGTGTCACTGCGGGAGTTCCGGCGACACACGGGTCCCTCGCAGTTTCCTTAGCCGGAGGGGAACGCCCGAAAAAGGTGCTTACACAGGGACGGACTCTACCCGTGCAAGGTGTCCGCGCCACAGCGCAGCGGCGTAGCGTGTAGCCAGTATCTGCGTTCAAATCCTGCCCCGCCCTAACCGTGCGTGGCGTATGCCGATCGCTGGAAGACCTGCCATGGCCGAGCCCGCAGCTAAGAGCCATCCGGAGGGCAGCCGTGTCCGGAGGCTCGCCGCGGCATCGATTCCGGCGCTCCTGACCGGGGTGCTTTCCGCCCTGATCCTCTTCGCCTTCGACGAGCTCAGCCTGCTGCTGCAGCACCTGCTCTGGGAAAACCTGCCGCACGCAGCCGGGATCAACCCGGACAGTGGCTGGTGGATCTTCGGCATGCTCACCGCCACCGGCCTGGCGGTCGGACTGATCGTGAAGTACGTGCCGGGCCACGCCGGCCCGGACTCGGCTGCCTCCGAACTTGGCGGCCCCGCCCTGCCGCTGCGGGTAGTGCCTGGCCTGGCTGCTGCCGCCGTCGTGGGTCTGGCGGGCGGAGTCAGCCTGGGCCCGGAGAATCCGATCATCGCCATCAACACCGCGGTGATGACCGTGCTCCTGGCCCGCGCCTTTCCCCGCGTGCCGGCGAAACTCGTGGCCGGACTGGCCGTCGCCGGAACCGTGGGGGCGCTGTTCGGCACCCCCGTCGCCGCAGCCCTGCTGTTCACCGGTCTGGCCGGATCCATGGCCACCAAAGGAGCACTCTTCGACAAGCTGTTCCTTCCGCTGGTTGCTGCCGGTGCCGGCGCTGCAACCATGACCCTGCTGGGCGGAACGCTGCTGAGCTTTACGGTTCCGCCCGCAGGGGTGCACACCGGGTGGGACGTGCTCGCTGCCCTGGTCATCGCGCCTGCCGCAGCAGCGTTCGGACTGCTGGGCGTCGCCGCGTTCCTGCGGGCGCACCGCTGGGCCCGCAGGCTGCGGAGCCCGGTCCTGTTCACCACCCTGGGCGGGGCCGTGCTGGGACTGCTCGGCGTGCTGGGCGGTCCGCTGACCCTCTTCAAAGGTGCCGAGGAATCAGCTGAACTGCTCGGCAGCGGACCGGAGCCCTTCGGAACGCTCCTGCTGCTGACGGCCGTCAAACTCGCGGCCCTGGTAGTCGCGGCAGCCACCGGGTTCCGCGGCGGGCGGATCTTCCCCGCCGTGTTCACCGGCGTTGCGTTTGGCCTCGCCGCCCAGGCCCTGGTCCCCGCCGTGCCGGTGAGCGTCGCCGTCTCCGCAGCGGTGCTCGGCCTGGTTCTGGCGGTAGCCCGCGACGGCTGGATGGCCCTGTTCATCGCCGTCGTCATCACGGGGGACGTGACGGTGACGGCGCTGATGTGCCTGGCCGTGCTGCCGGCCTGGCTGGTGGTGACCAGCGCTCCGCACATGCTCGCGGAGGACGGCGGCGGGCCCCCCAGCCGAACCGCCTAGCGCTCCTGGGGGCTGTCGGAGCAGGGGAAGCCGGGATACGATTCCGGCCACAGTCCGTTGCGAACACAGTCCATTGCAAAGGAGCAAGGCATGAAAGCTGTTCGGGTGCACGCCTACGGGGAGGACGCACGCATTGACGAGGTGCCGGAACCGGAAATCACCGGTCCGTGGGACGTGCTGGTGCAGGTGGGAGCCGCTGGAGTCTGCCGCACGGACCTGCACGTCCTCGAGGGGCAGTGGGACGCGATCCAGCGGCCGGAACTGCCCTACATCCTGGGCCACGAGAACGCCGGCTGGGTGCTGGAGACCGGGTCCGCAGTGACCAACGTCCAGCCCGGGGACACGGTGATTCTGCACCCCCTGGTTACCTGCGGGCTTTGCGCCCCGTGCCGGGCCGGGCAGGACTCGCACTGTGAAGCCTCCGCCTTCCCGGGCCTGAACACCGACGGCGGCATGGCCGAACTGCTCAAGACCAGCGCCCGTGCCGTGGTGAAGCTGGATCCCTCCGTGGCGCCGTCGGACGTCGCCGCCCTGGCCGACGCCGGCCTCACCGCCTACCACGCCGTGCGCAAGGCAGTGCCGCTGCTGCCCCCGGGATCCGAAGCGGTGGTGATCGGCGCCGGCGGGCTGGGACACATCGGCGTGCAGTCCCTCAAAGCGCTGACCGGAGCGCACATCACCGTGGTGGACACCTCGGATTCGGCGCTGGCGCTGGCGAAGGAACTCGGTGCCGACGCGACCGTGAACCCCAACGACCTGCATCCCGCGGCGCGCGCCGTCGGCGAACCTCCGGCAGACGCCGTCGTGCTGGCGGTCCTGGACATCACCTGCGGGGGAGCGCACGTGGTCTTCGACTTTGTGGGCGAGCACGGCACCGAAATCACCGGTCCGGCCATGCTCCGCAACCGCGGCAGCTACTACGCCATCGGCTACGGCGGAACGCTGGCCCTGCCCACCATCGACCTGATCTCCCGCGAAATCAGCGTGGTGGGAAACCTGGTGGGCACCTACCAGGACCTGGCAGAGCTGATGACGCTGAACTCGCAGGGAGAGATCACCCTGCACACCACCACCTATGACCTCCAGGACGCAGTCCAGGCGCTGCACGATCTGGACGCAGGAAAACTCACCGGCCGGGCCATCCTGGTCCCGGAGCAGAAAGGCTGACAATGACGTTTCCCGCCAAGTACCCCACGTTGAACCAGACCAACCTCACCCCCGAAGCCCGGGCCATCCTGGAACGGATCATCCGCGTCGCGTTTCCGCATCCGAACTTCCCGGATGCCGCCTACCAGCGGATGGCCGACCGGATCGTCGCCGAAGCCGATTCCTCCACCTGGTTCCGGGTGGTGCTCACGCAGGGTCTGATCGCCCTGGGCGCCCAGTCCGAGGAACCCTTCCTGGAACTCTCCGACGAGCGGGCGCTGGCGGTGCTGCGGCGGGTCTCGGACCTTGAGTTCTTCGGGTTCATCCGGCGGACCACGGTGCTGAACCTTTATGACGATCCGGAGGTCTGGGAAGTGCTCGGCTACGAAGGGGCGTCCTTCGACAAGGGCGGGTACTTGAACCGCGGCTTCGATGACCTGGACTGGCTGCCCACCCCGCGGGTCGAAGGCGCCGCGGAGCAGCTGCCGGACACCGGCCCCCTGCCGTACCTGGTGGGACAACCCGCGGAAGGCCCCGCGGCTGCGGGGACCGACGCCGCTGCAGGCAGTTTCGACAGTGCACCGGACCGCGATGCCGCGGCCGGGTCAAAAGCTGCCCGCGCCGCCGGGCCGGCCCCCGAATCAGGAACCGACGCCCAGGCGCCGCAGGAGCGCGGAGGAGGAACCAAATGAGCACCCAGAGTTTCCAGCCTGTAGAGAGTGCTGATCCGCTGGCCCAGTCAGCACACTTTGAGCACGACGACGACTCCGTGGTGGTGATTGTCGGCTCCGGTGCCGGCGGGGGCACCCTGGCCCACGAACTCGTGGAAAAGGGTGTGAAGGTAGTGCTCCTGGAAGCAGGGGCGTTCCTCACCAACTCCGACTATGTGAACAACGAGTGGGAAGCATTCAACCAGATGGCCTGGCTGGATCCGCGCACCACGTCCGGGTCCTGGCGCATTGCTCGGGATTTCCCCAATCTGCCGGCGTGGATCGTCAAGGCAGTGGGCGGAACCACCACGCACTGGTCCGGCGCCACCCCGCGGTTCAAGAAACACGAATTTGCTGCCCGCAGCACCTACGGGAGGATCGACGGCGCCAGCCTCCTGGACTGGCCGCTCACCCTGGATGACCTCGAACCCTACTATGACCGGGCCGAGCGGAAAATGGGCTCCACCCACGTCCACGGCCGCCCGCCGCTGCCGGCGAATAACAACTACAAGGTCTTCGCCAACGGTGCGGAGAAACTGGGCTACCGGCACTTCGCCACCGGCCCGTATGCCACCAACGCGGAGCCGTACGACGGCCGCCCTGCCTCCGTGCAGGACGGCTTCAACTTCCAGGGTGACAAGTCAGGCGCCAAGTGGTCGATCCTGGTCTCGGAGATCCCCAAAGCCTTCAAGACCGGCCTGCTGGATCTGCGCCCCGGCTGCCACGCCGTGCAGATCACCCACACTCCCGCCGGCAAGGTGGACGGGGTTGTCTACGCCGATGCCGACGGGCAGCTGCAGCGGCAGAAGGCACGCGTGGTGGCGGTGGCCGGCAACGCGATCGAGACGCCCCGGCTGCTGCTTCTCTCCGCCTCCCCGCTCTTCCCGGACGGACTGGCCAACTCCTCCGGCGAAGTGGGCCGGAACTACATGCGGCACACCACCGGCTCGGTGTACGCCCAGTTCGACTCACCTGTCCACATGTACCGGGGTGAAACCATGGCCGGGCTGATCGCGGACGAGTCCCGGCACGACCCCGACCGCGGATTCGCCGGGGGCTACTACATGGAAACCATCTCCCTGGGACCGGCCTTCCTGGCCTCCTTCGTGGACCCGGGCGCCTGGGGGCCTGGCTTCGCCGCGATCCTGGACGGTTACCGGCGCACGGCCGGCATGTGGATCGTGGGGGAGGATATGCCCCAGGTGGGCAACCGCATCACGCTGAACTCCACGGTCACGGATCCGCTGGGGCTGCCCGTTCCGAACGTGCATTTTGACGACCACCCCAACGACGTCGCCATGCGTGAACACGGCTACGGCCAGGGCCAGGCGCTGTATGAGGCTGTGGGGGCAGTGTCGGCGGTCCGGACCCCGCCGTATCCCTCCACCCACAACCTCGGCACGGCCCGGATGAGTGCCCGGCCGGAGGACGGAGTGTGCAACGGATTCGGCCAGACGCACGATGTGCCGAACCTCTATATCTCCGACGGCTCCCAGTTCACCACCGGGGCAGCCGCCAACCCGACCCTGACCATCGTGGCGCTGGCCATCCGGCAGGCAGAGCACATCGCCGCCCAGATGGCAGGAGGAGCAATCTGAGCGCGCCGGCCAGCGACCGCGCTGCCGTGCTGGGCGGCGGAGTCCTGGGCCTCTCCACAGCGGTGGAACTGCTCCGCGGCGGCACCGAGGTGCTCCTGCTGACCGAGGGGAAGGTGGGCAGCGGGGCTTCAGGGCGCTCGCTGGCCTGGCTGAACGCCGGCGGCGCCTATTCGGACCCGTACTTCCGGCTGCGGATGGCCGGGATTGACCGTTACCGCACGCTGCTGGCGCAGCATCCGGGAGCGGACTGGCTGGCATTCAACGGCGGGCTCTACTGGGACGACGACCCGTTCGCGGTGATCGAGCGGCACAACCGGCAGACCCGCGAAGGGTACGAGGCGCGGATGCTGGCGCGCGACGCCGCCGCCTCCGCCGTGCCCGGGATCGACCCCGGTGTGCTTCCGCACCGGGTGCTGGTCAACCCCGGCGAGGGGTGGGTGGCGCTGCCGCAGCTGCTCCGGCTGCTCGCCGAGGAATTCACCGTCCGCGGCGGAACCCTGGTCGAGGACGCCGGACTGTGTTCACTCCTGACCGGGCCCGACGGCAGGGCCGCCGGTGTGCGGACAGCCGCCGGGGAGGAATTCGGTGCCGGAACGGTGGTTGTGGCCTGCGGCGCCGGCACCCCGGCAGTCCTGGCCGAAGCCGGGGTGGAGCTGCCCGATGCTTCTGACCCGGCCGTCCTGCTGATCTCCGAGCCGCTGGAGCACGGACTGCAGGCCGTGCTGAACACTCCGCGGATCTCGGTTCGGCCGCACCCCGGCGGCCGGCTGGCCATGGACCACACCTGGTACCTGGACCTGGTCCAGCGGCGGGAGGACGGCAGCTGGGATGTGCCGGCGGACGTCCTTCAGGAAGCAGCAGCTGAAGCCAGCCGCCTGCTCGCAGGAAACCCGGAGGTGCGGGTCCAGTCCTGGCATGCCGGCCTGAAACCCGTGCCCGGAGACGGGGATCCGGTGCTGGGCGAGCTGCGGGCACTGCCGGGATGCTGGGCAGTTTTTACGCACTCCGGGGCCACGCTGGGGCTGATCGCCGGGGAACTGGTGGCGGATGAAATCCTTTCCGGCCGCCGGCACCCGCTGCTGGAACCGTTCCGCCCCGAGCGGTTCAGCTTCGGCTGGGAATCCTGACAGCGGGCACGGAACGGACGTTAGACCGGCGGGCTTTCACCCGGACCCGGTCAGGCGCCGGCGCGTGTCCCGGCAGGTGCCCCCGCGGGCTCCTCGGCCGGACCCTGCGCGTCAGCCGCCGCGGGAGCCGCCAGCAGCTCCGAGAACGCCAGCTCGGCAGCCCCCACGAGCAGCAGGTCCGCGCCCAGCGCTGCCCGGCGGATGTCCACCTGCCGGCCCAGGCCACCAATGGCCCCCTGCGTCACCGCGTCCTGCAGCCGCTCCGGGTCGAAGGAAAACAGGACTCCCAGGAACCCGCCCAGCAGGATGGTCCGCGGATTGAAGATGTTCACAAAGTTGACCAGTGCCTCGGCCAGCAGATCCAGCTGGCGGGCAGCCACGGCGTCGAACTCCGCGGTACGGCGGCCGGCCATGGCAGCTTCCAGCTCATCCAGGTCCGCGTGCCCGAGTCCCAGCGGCGCCAGCAGCCCGCCCAGGTTCACCTCAGTTTCAAGACAGCCGCGCCGGCCGCAGAAGCAGGACAGCCCGTCCGAGCGGACCAGCGTGTGGCCCAGTTCCCCGGCGAACCCGGCCTGCCCGCCCAGCGGCACACCGCCGACGACGGCGCCGCCGCCAATTCCACTGGCACTGCCGTTGAGGTACACCACGTCCGTCTCTCCAACGCCGGCCCCGAAGAGGGACTCGGCGAGGGTGCCCAGGGTGGCGTCATTGCCGGCGAAGGCGCGCAGGCCGAGCGTCGAGGACAGCGCCTGTGCCAGCGGTTCGTCCCTCCAGCCCAGGTGCGGGGCCAGCCGCACTGACCCGTCAGTGCTGTCCACCAGCCCGGGGACTGCCGCCCCAACTCCCACGATCCGGTCCATCGTGGCGAGCTCGGCTGCCATTCCTTCCACCACGGCCCGTGTGATGCTCAGCGTCTCGGGGACACCGGGTACGGCGGCGGCGTCGTAACGGACCCGGCGGTGAACCTTCCCGCCCAGGCCCACCAGACCCACCGTGACGGCGTCGACGTCGGGATGCACCGCCAGCGCAGCAACACGTTCATTGGGGTGGACCAGCGGACTGGGCCGGCCGGCGCGGCCGGCGGCAGCGGGTTCGGTTTCATACGCCAGCCCCAGCCGGGACAGTTCAACGGCCAGCGCTCCGATGGTTGACCGGTTGAACCCGGTGAGCCGGGTCAGCTCTGCCCGGGACAGCGCTCCGCGGCGGTGCAGCAGGGTCAGCACCCGGGAGAGGTTCTGTACGCGGATGCTCTCTGTGGCCGGTTTGCTCGGCATGCTGGGTCCTTTGCGGAGGAGACTGAACGATTGATTGTTGCACGGAACACCATTTCCAACAGTACGTTTCGCGAGCAAAAGCGCTCCGGGAATTCATTGACAGCCATCCGGGCAGTGCATATGTTGTTGTGCACAACTAATTCAGCGGACCCACTTTCTGGAGCAGAGCACCATGACAAAGACGCCAACACCTGCCGACCGCTTCACCTTTGGACTCTGGACCGTGGGGTGGACGGGCAATGACCCGTTCGGCACCGCGACCCGTTCAGACCTGGACCCCGTGGAAGCCGTCCACAAACTGGCTGACCTGGGCGCCTACGGCGTTACCTTCCACGACGATGACCTGGTGCCGTTCGGCTCCTCCTCCCAGGAACGGGACCTGATCCTCAAGCGCTTCCGCGCCGCGCTGGCCGAAACCGGCCTGCAGGTGCCAATGATCACCACCAACCTGTTCAGCCACCCGGTGTTCAAGGACGGCGGTTTTTCCTCGAATGACCGCTCGGTGCGCCGCTTCGCCCTGCGCAAGGTGCTGCGCAACCTGGACCTCGCCGCCGAGCTTGGTGCGAAGACATTCGTGATGTGGGGCGGGCGGGAG
>NZ_JAXIOM010000079.1:0-15615 GCF_049311025.1 Arthrobacter sp. 3Tela_A | reverse complement strand
GGGCGTGGGGACGGGCTCCACTACCGGGGTCTCCGACGGCTCGCCCTCAGTGGCGTACGCGGGCAGCGCACTCAGTCCGGCCAGCAGTGCAGCGGCAGCAGCGGCGCCCGCCAGCCGGCGGCCCTTTGAGCTACTCATCCTTGTTGTCTCCCCATTTCGCGCCGGCGGCGCACTCGGCTACCCTACCGGTTCCCGGCGGGGCGTTTAAAAAGGCCCTTCATCCGGTGCGAAAAAGCATAGCGCTCCCCCGAGCACAGCCGGCCCCGGGATTCGGGGCTGCCCGGGGCCGCCGGATACCCTAGAAACATGAAATTCCTTCCGGCAGCCGTTTCCGCCGGCACCCTGGTCCTTGCCGCCGCGCTTAGCGGCTGCACACCCGCCGCCGATGTTGAGGCAGCACCTGATGCAGCGAATCCGGACTGCGCCACGGTGATGGTTGCCCTGCCCGAGAACCTGGCAGGCGCAGACCAGCGGGAAACCACCAGCCAGGCCACCTCTGCGTGGGGCAGTCCGGCACAGGTGATTGTCCGCTGCGGCGTTCCAGTTCCGGGTCCCACCACCGATGCCTGCGCAACGGTGAACGGAGTGGACTGGGTGCTGCGCGAAGAAGGCACCATGTGGACGGCTACCACCTACGGCCGCGACCCCGCCGTCGAGGTTATTTTCGACACCGAGCAGGTTGCGTCCTCAACGGTCCTGGTGGAACTGGAGAACGCAGTGGCCCGCATCGAACAGACCCGGGAATGCCTGGCGACCAGCGACGTCGAACTGCCGGGTTAGCCCGGCACGCGCCGGGAACTCCTAGCGCAGACCCGTGGGCCGCTCGAGTGCCAGGGAAATAAGCTCGTCGATCAGCTCGGTGTAGGGCAGTCCGGACTTCGCCCACATCTGCGGGTACATGCTGATCGGGGTGAAACCGGGCATGGTGTTGATCTCGTTGATCACCAGGTCCCCGTCCGGGGTGTAGAAAAAGTCCACCCGGGACAGTCCCTCGCCGCCCACGGCCTCGAAGGCCACGGCTGCCAGCTCGCGTACGCGGGTGGTGACGGCGTCGGGCAGGTCGGCCGGGCAGCTTAGTTCGGCAGCCGCACCGTCAACGTATTTGGCTTCAAAGTCGTACCACTCGTGGCCGTCGTGGTTCACGGCAATTTCCCCGGGCTGGCTGGTGCGCGGATCGTCGTACCCGCGGCCCTGCAGTACGGCAACTTCGATTTCCCGGCCGGTGATACCGGCTTCAACAACAACCTTCGGATCATGCCGGCGTGCCGTTTCGACGGCGGCACGCAGCTCCGAGGGCTCGGCAACGCGGGTAATGCCGATGGAAGATCCTGCACGTGCCGGCTTGACGAACAGCGGGAAAGTAAGCCGGCAGGCGCGCTCAAGGCATCCTTCGGCGTCACGCTTCCACTGGCGGTCGGTGATGACCTCGTAGGGGCCAACCGTAAGGCCGGCCGATTCAAAGACCACCTTCATGTAGTGCTTGTCCATCCCGACGGCGGAGGCCAGGACGCCGGCACCCACGTACCGCACGTCCGCCATTTCCAGCAGCCCCTGCAGGGTGCCGTCCTCACCGAACGGGCCGTGCAGGAGCGGAAGGACGACGTCGATCCGGCCCAGGGAGCGCGGCATGGCGTTGGGCGAATGGGAGACAAGCTCCTGAGAGGAACCCTCGCTGGAAATCACGACGGTCTCGTCTCCGGCGGTGATCTCCGGCAGGGCTTCCGCACGCAGGGACCACTGGCCGGGGTCCACGGATGCCAGTGACCACTGGCCGTTGCGTGCAATCCCGATGGGCACGACGTCGTACTTGCTGTGGTCGATGGCCTCGAGCACGCCGGCAGCCGTGACACAGCTGACCGAGTGTTCGCTGGACCTGCCGCCAAAGAGCACGGCAACACGCGGCTTGGACCCGCCGGCGGGGTTAATGGGCTGGACGCTCATGATGCGTGCACACCTTCGGGCTTGAGTTCGCGGGCCAGCAGGCGCGGGCCCAGTTCGTCTACTGAGATTGCGCCCTGCAGGACTGCAACAACGTTCTCGGTAATTGGCATGTAAACACCCAGCTGGGTGGCCCGGTCAAGCACGGCCTGCGCGGATTTAATGCCTTCCGCGGTCTGGGCCATCTTGGCAGTTACCTCATCAAGTGTCAGCCCCTCGGCCAGCAGGCGGCCTGCCGTGTGGTTGCGTGAAAGCGAGGAGGAGCAGGTGGCGATGAGGTCTCCCATGCCGGAGAGGCCAAAGAGGGTTTCCGTTTTTCCGCCCAGGGCAACGGCCAGGCGGGTCGTTTCCGCGAGTCCGCGGGTCATCACGGAGGCCTTGGTGTTGTCCCCCATCTGCTTGCCTTCGCAGATGCCGACGGCGAGGGCGATCACGTTTTTGACGATCCCGCCGATTTCAGTGCCAATCACGTCGGTGTTTGTGTAGGGCCGGAAATAGGGGGCGGTGCAGGCGGCGGCAATCCAGCCGGCAACGGCGAGGTCTGAACAGGCGACCACCGAGGCAGTCGGTTCTTCGCGCGCGATTTCCATGGCCAGGTTCGGCCCGGACAGCACGGCGATCTTCTCCTGGGGCCAGCCCAGTTCCTCGGCGATGACCTGGCTCATCCGCGCGTCGGTGCCGACTTCCAGTCCCTTCATCAGGGAGAGGATGACGGCGCCTTCCGGGAAGAGGTCCTTGAACTCTCGCAGCCGTTGCCGCAGTGTCTGCGCCGGAACCGCGAGGACCACAAGCTGGGCACCGGCGAGGACTTCGGTGGGATCCGCCGAGGCACGCAGGTTGGCGGGCAGCTGAATGTCCTTCAGGTACCGGGTGTTGCGGCGGGTCTGGTTGATCTCTTCGGCCGCCTCCGGGCGGCGCGCCCAGACGAGGACCTCAGTCCCCCGGGCCGCGCCGGAGTCCGCAGCGATCTTGGCGAAGGTGGTCCCCCAGCTTCCTGCGCCGAGAACGGCAACTTTCGCGGGAGGCATTGCGGCTGTCACTTCTTCTTCTCCGTTTCCGGGTCATAACCCCGTCCGACTGCCTTCTGCCCCTTGCGGGCCGGATCCCAGCGCTCGGCGGGCGCGGGTTTACCGCGCAGTGAAGCAACCAGCGACGTCAGCTCTGCCATGATCCGCTCCGTTGCCTCTTCCAGCACAGCTTTTGACAGCGGAACTCCGCGGAGGTCGGAGAGGTCCACCGGTTTGCCGACAAGCACGCGCACACGCTTGCGGGGAAACAGGTGCAGCATCTTGCCGTAACGGGGCAGCAAATCCTGGGCGCCCCAGTGTGCCACTGGAATCACCGGCGCACCTGTCTGCAGGGCCAGCCGCGCGGCACCGGTCCGTCCCTTCATAGGCCACAGATCCGGGTCGCGGGTCAGCGTTCCCTCCGGGTACACGATCAGCGCGCCGCCCGCATCGACAACCTGCTGCGCTGCCTCCAGGGACGTTGCCGCACCGGCACCGCCGCGCTGGACGGGTACCTGCTGGGTGGCGCGGAGCGCGGCACCCAGCACCGGCACCTTAAACAGTGATGCCTTTGCCAGGTACCGCGGCAGGATTCCCTGCTTGTAGAAGAAGTGGCCCACCACCAGCGGATCGATTTCAGTCACATGGTTCGGGCAGGCAATGAAGCCTCCGTCCTTGGGCAGGTTCTCAATCCCTTCCCAGCGCCGCCCAATCATGAGATTCATGGCCGGCCGGACGATGGTCGCCAGGATACTGAACGTTACCCGTGACTTTTTCGATTCGCTCATGGGCGGAAGCTTACTTCCCGTCCGTTACGTCGAAGTCCGCGCCCAGACCTTCGAGCTTGTCCAGGAAGTGCTCGTAACCGCGGTTGATCAGCTCGACGCCGGTGACCCGGGACGTGCCTTCGGCCGCCAGCGCGGCAATGAGGTGGCTGAATCCGCCGCGCAGGTCGGGGATGTCGATTTCGGCGCCCTTGAGCTTTACCGGTCCGGAGATCACTGCCGAGTGCAGGAAGTTCCGCTGCCCGAAACGGCAGGGGATGCTGCCAAGGCACTCGCGGTGCACCTGGATGTTCGCTCCCATCCGGATCAGCGCGTCGGTGAAGCCGAAGCGGTTTTCGTACACGGTTTCGTGCACGATCGACACGCCGTCGGCCTGGCTGAGGGCCACCACCACCGGCTGCTGCCAGTCGGTCATAAAGCCGGGGTGGACGTCCGTTTCCAGGACCAGCGGGTTGAGCTTGCCGCCGGGGTGGTAGAAGCGGATGCCGTCGTCGTCGACGTCGAACGCGCCGCCGATCTTGCGGTAGATGTTCAGGAAGGCGGTGAGGTCCTGCTGGTTGGCGCCCTCAACGTAAATATCGCCCTTGGTGACCAGCGCAGCGGATGCCCAGGAAGCGGCCTCGTTGCGGTCCGGCAGGGCCCGGTGGTTGTAGCCGGTGAGCTCCGGTACGCCTTCAATGCGGATCACGCGGTCCGTCTGGACGGTGATGATCGCGCCCATCTTCTGGAGCACGGCAATGAGGTCGAGGATTTCAGGCTCGACGGCGGCGCCGCTCAATTCAGTGATGCCTTCGGCCCGCACAGCGGTGAGCAGCACCTGCTCGGTCGCTCCAACAGAGGGGTAGGGCAGTTCAAGCTTGGCGCCCTTGAGCCCCTTGGGAGCGGAGATGGAGATGCCGCCCGGGCGCTTCTCCACCAGCGCGCCGAAGTTGCGGAGCATCTGCAGGTGGTAGTCGATGGGACGGTCGCCGATCTTGCAGCCGCCCAGATCCGGTATAAACGCCTCGCCGATGCTGTGCATCAGCGGTCCGCAGAGCAGGATCGGAATGCGTGAATCCCCGGCGTGCGCATCAATGTCCCGCGAAGCGGCCGTCTTGGCGTTCTTCGGGTCCATGAGCAGGTCACCGGTTACAGGGTCCTTTGTGACCTCGACGCCGTGGAGCCTCAGCAGGGACGTGACCACATCGACGTCCTTGATCTCCGGGACGTTTCGAAGCAGCGACGGAGAATTGCCCAGCAGCGCTGCCACCATGGCTTTGGGAACGAGGTTCTTCGCCCCGCGGACCGGTACTTTGCCTGTAAGGGGTACACCACCACGGATGGTTAGAACGCTACCCATGAACACCTGTTTCTTTCGTTTCAATTGCCCCCGAGGCCATAAGAGACTGCATCCCAAGCATAGGAGCTAGCCTGCCTATCCCGAAATATCGCGGCCGCCGCGGCGCCCCTTGGCGGGCACAGCTGAACGGCCGGAGCGGGGGAAAGCTGATGGGCCTTCCCATCCGGGAAGGCCCATCAATACTACTGCTCTGCAGCCTCCGGGGAGAAACCCGGATGGTCCCGGCTGCGGCCTATGTACGCGCCGGAAGGGTGGTGGGCTTGAAAGCGGGCCGGCGGGCCTCGAAAGCAGTGATGTCTTCTTCGTGGCGCAGGGTCAGCCCAATGTCGTCCAGGCCTTCGAGCAGACGCCAGCGGGTGTAGTCGTCAATCTGGAACGCCGCCGTGACAGTGCCGCAAATCACGGTGCGGGCCTGCAGATCAACGGTCACTTCGGTGCCGGGTGAGTTCTCCAGCACCTTCCAGATCAGCTCAATGTCATCCTGTGCCACCTGGGCGGCCACCAGACCCTGCTTACCGGAGTTGCCGCGGAAGATGTCCGCAAACCGGGAGGAAAGAACGGCCCGGAACCCGTAGTCCTTCAGCGCCCAGACGGCGTGCTCACGGGAGGACCCGGTACCGAAGTCCGGGCCCGCGACCAGCACGGAGCCGGCGTTGTAGGGCTCCTGGTTCAGGACGAACTCGGGGTTCTTGCGCCAGCCTGCGAACAATGCGTCCTCGAACCCGGTCCGGGTGATGCGCTTGAGATAGACAGCGGGGATGATCTGGTCGGTGTCCACGTTGCTCTGCCGCAGCGGAACGCCGATTCCGGTGTGGGTGGTGATCTTTTCCATGATGTTCTCCTAGGCGGCAGCGGTGGCGGTGGAACCGGCGGCTGCGCCGGGCAGGGGGTCAAGGTCCGACGGCGAGCTCAGCGTGCCGCGCACGGCGGTGGCTGCGGCTACCACCGGGGAGACCAGGTGCGTGCGTCCGCCCTTGCCCTGCCGGCCCTCGAAGTTGCGGTTGGATGTGGATGCGCAGCGCTCCCCCGGCTCCAGCTGGTCCGGGTTCATGCCCAGGCACATCGAGCATCCGGCGAAGCGCCATTCGGCTCCGAAGTCCTTAAAGACCTGGTCCAGGCCCTCGGCTTCGGCTTCGAGCCGGACGCGGGCGGAGCCGGGGACCACCATCATGCGCACGTTCGGGTCCTTCTGCCGGCCGCGGATGATGTCTGCTGCGATGCGCAGGTCCTCGATGCGGCTGTTGGTGCAGGAACCCAGGAACACTGTGTCCACCCGGATCTCCTTCATGGGAGTGCCGGCCTTCAGATCCATGTATTCGAGGGCACGCTCGGCGGCGGCGCGGGCGTTCTCGTCGCCGAAGTCGGCGGGCGAGGGAACGGCCTCGGAGAGGGAAACACCCTGGCCGGGGTTGGTGCCCCAGGTGACAAACGGCTCAAGTTCGTTGGCGTCGAGGAAGACCTCTTCGTCGAAGACCGCGTCCTCATCGGTAACCAGGGACTTCCAGTGCTCGACGGCGGCGTCCCAGTCGGCGCCCTGCGGCGCGTGCGGCTTGCCCTTGAGGTAAGCGAACGTGGTTTCGTCGGGGGCGACCATGCCGGCACGGGCGCCGGCTTCAATGGACATGTTGCAGATGGTCATCCGCGCTTCCATGGACAGCGAGCGGATCGCGGAACCCCGGTACTCCAGGACGTATCCCTGGCCACCGCCTGTCCCGATCTTTGCAATCACCGCCAGGATGATGTCCTTGGACGTGACGCCGGGCTTCAGCGTGCCCTCAACGTTGATGGCCATGGTCTTGAAAGGCTTCAGGGACAGCGTCTGGGTGGCCATGACGTGCTCCACCTCGGAGGTGCCAATGCCCATGGCCAGTGCACCGAAGGCACCGTGGGTGGAGGTGTGCGAATCGCCGCAGACCACGGTGAGGCCGGGCTGGGTCAGGCCGAGCTGCGGGCCCACCACGTGGACGATGCCCTGTTCGGCGTCTCCCAGCGGATGCAGGCGGACGCCGAACTCAGCGCAGTTGGCGCGCAGGGTTTCGATCTGGGTGCGGCTGACCGGGTCCGCAATCGGCTTGTCGATAGCCAGGGTGGGAGTGTTGTGGTCCTCCGTGGCGATGGTCAGGTCCGGGCGGCGCAGTTTGCGGCCGGCCAGGCGCAGCCCTTCGAAGGCCTGCGGCGACGTAACCTCGTGAACCAGGTGGAGGTCAATGTAGAGCAGGTCCGGCGCACCGTCGCTGCCCTTGGAAACTACGTGCTCGTCCCACACTTTTTCGGCGAGCGTCCTGCCCGCTGAGTGCTCTCCCATTGCCATCTGCTCCTCGCCCGGCGCAGTTTCCGGCGGTCCTGCCGGGCACTGCGGAATCCTGATGGATTAAGACAACCAGCATCCCCGGCGCGCTGCCAGTTTTTCGGCTTGCATCTCAGATATTGAGACGGCAGTATCATCCTATGGACAACTCAAGCGGTGTGGGCGTCATCGATAAAGCAGCGATGGTGCTTGATGCACTCGAAGCCGGACCCACAACCCTGGCGCAGCTCGTAGCCGCCACGGGCCTGGCGCGGCCCACGGTGCACCGCCTGGCTCTCGCCCTGATGCACCACCGTCTGGTGGGACGGGACATCCAGGGCCGGTTTGTGCTGGGCAGCCGCCTGGTGGAACTGGCCTCGGCTGCCGGCGAGGACCGGCTGATCGCTTCCGCCGGGCCGGTGCTGCTGGCCCTGCGTGATGCCACCGGGGAAAGCTCGCAGGTCTTCCGCCGCCAGGGCGAATGGCGCGTCTGTGTTGCCTCCGCGGAGCGGCCCATCGGCCTGCGGGACACCATTCCGGTTGGCACGCAGCTCTCCATGAAGGCAGGCTCCGCAGCCCAGGTGCTGCTGGCCTGGGAAGACCATGACAGGCTGCTTGAAGGACTGCAGAACGCCCGCTTTACGCCAACGGTACTGGCCGGTGTCCGGCGCCGCGGCTGGGCCCAGAGCCTGGGTGAGCGTGAACCCGGGGTAGCTTCCGTGTCAGCTCCGGTCCGGGGTCCCTCCGGACGCGTGATCGCCGCCGTCTCCATCTCCGGACCGATCGAGCGGCTAACCCGCCAGCCCGGCCGCATCCACGCCGAAGTTGTCTCCAAAGCCGCCGCCCAGCTCACCGAAGCGCTGCGGACCAATACCGACTGAACCGCCGTCGGCCTATTCTGGGAAGCCCGGGCCCAAAGGAGCGGGCATGAAACGGTTTCGCGTCCTCTGGAACATCATCCGCGTCACGAGTGCCGACGTCGTGTTCTATGGCTTCCTGGCGGTGTACGCCGGTGCCGCGCTCGTGCTGCCGCTGTTCGAGCCCGGAATTCCCCGCACCGGAGATGCCCTCTGGTACCTCTTTGAGTCCTTCACCACGATCGGTTTCGGCGACTTTGTGGCGCAGACGTTTGTGGGGCGGCTGCTGACCGTGGTCGTCTCGCTGTACGGCATCCTGGTGGTCGCCCTGGCCACCGGCGTCATTGTCGGGTTCTACAACCAGCTCGTCCGCGCCCGGACCCGGGGCACCCTGCAGTCAATAGTGAGGGAACTGGAGCATCTCCCCGATCTGAGCAGGGAACAGCTGGCGGATCTGTCCCGCAGGGTGCGGGAACGGCATCTGCTCGACTGAGCCTCAGCCGCCGAAGTGGTCCCAGCCGGCCGCAGCGGGCGCCGCGCCGCCCACGCTCACCGGGTTTGCTCCATCCCCCCGGGCGAGTACCGTCCCCACCCGGCGGAAGCCGCGGGGAAGAACCGTGTCCGGGGCGAAAGCGGCCAGCAGTCCGTGGTCCTCTCCCCCGCCCAGGACCCAGGAAAGCGGATCCGCTCCAAGTTTCCCTGCGGTGCCGGCCAGCAGCTCCGCCTCCGCCCGCAGAACCTCCGGATCCAGGTCAACGCGGACACCTGAGGCTGAGCAGAGGCGCCCGGCGTCGCGCACCAGGCCGTCCGAGATGTCCATCATGGCGTGGGCTCCGGCTGCGGCGGCTACGGGACCGGCGGCCAGCGGCGGGCACGGACGGGACTGCACGGCTGTGAGCGCCCGTTCCCGGCCTTCCAGCCGCGCGTAGTCCAGCGAACTCTCCAGCAGGGCCAGTCCTGCCGCGGCCTCACCAAGTGCCCCGCACACCGCCAGCACGTCGCCGGGCCGGGCACCGGACCGGAGCACCGGTTTCCGCCCCTGCAGGTCACCCGTTACAGCCGCGGTGACAACCAGCTGGCCGCCCCTGCCAAGGTCGCCGCCGGCCACGGCACAGTCCTCGGCCCCGAGTGCCCGCAGAGCAGCCGAGAGTCCGTCAGCGAGTCCTTCAACCCAGCTGACCGGTGTATGCGCAGGCAGGGTCAGGCTGACCACCAGCGAGGTTGCCACGGCGCCCATCGCGTTGACGTCAGAGAGATTCTGGGCAGCGCACTTCCAGCCGACGTCGTAGCCCGTGGTGCGGTATCCGCCGGGCCAGCGCAAACGGAAGTCCTGGTCCTGGACCAGGGTGTCTATGGAGATGGCCGTCCGGCCGTCCGGAGCCCGCAGCAGCGCGGCGTCATCGCCGGGGCCCAGTAGCATACGGGGGCCGCCCAGCCGCGGGAAAATGCGGGCCAGCAGTTCCCTTTCGCTCAGTTCTGCTACCGATTGGGGGTAATGGGGGTGATCTGCCACAAAATCCGCGTCCTTATCCGTCTGTATCACGGTGTTTCATTATGCTGCACGCCGCCGGCGCCCGGGGTACCCTCGCCCTATGAACCCTGTGCGGGACAACCGCTACGCGATCCTGCTCCGCGGAGTGAACGTGGGCGGCATCACCGTCAAGATGGCGGAACTGCGGGACGTGCTGGCGGACCTGGGGCTGCGGGACGTGCGAACCCTGCTGGCCAGCGGCAACGCCGTCGTCACCACGGACTGGGACCCTGCCGGCCTGAAGGAACGGACGGAGCAGGCGCTGCGGAAGGCATTCGGCTATGAAGCCTGGGTAATAGTGCTGCCGGTGTACCGGATTGCCGAGCTGGCCGGCGCCGTTCCGTATGCCGGGGATGACCCCGCTGTCCATGCCTACGTCACGTTCTCCACGGATCCGGCAGTGCTCGACGAGCTCTTTGAGATGGGCGCGGCCGCGGGCGCCGAGCAGGTCCGCATAGGCCCGGAGGCTCTGGCATGGACAGTGCAGAAAGGTTCCACGCTTGAATCCCCGCTGTCCAAGGCAGCCGCTAAACCGCGCTATAAATCCGCTACTACAACGCGGAATCTGCGGACCCTGCACAAAATAGCGGCGGCGGAATAGAAAAAGGTTAAAAAGAAACGGTCCCGGACATTTCTGTCCGGGACCGTTGTCTGTGACCCCAGCGGGATTCGAACCCGCGTTACCGCCGTGAGAGGGCGACGTACTAGGCCGCTATACGATGGGGCCGTTTGCTTCACCTGCTAAGTGAGCTCAACAAGTATTTCATACCTGCTGTTTATTTCTCAAATCCGGCTAAGTGCCTTATTTGATTAGCGCTGGGATACCAGGACTCGAACCTAGAATGACGGTACCAGAAACCGTTGTGTTGCCAATTACACCATATCCCAATGTGCTGTTCCGGGCCGTTCCAGACCTTCAAGATCCGGCTTCAACCCCTCAGCACGAGTTATTACTATACACGGGTTCCGGCCGGAGTACAAAACGGCTCCGGACGCGGCCCGCCGCACCGCCTAGGAGAGCCCCGCGGCGGCGGCTACTGCCGCCAGGGTGCCGGCCACCGGCAGGTCCGGATGGGCTGACCGCAGCTGCTCATTGCCGCTGCGTTCAACCCAGAGTGCCTGCAGCCCGGCATCGAGCGCGCCCCGGCCGTCAACCACGGGGTTGTCCCCCACATAAAGTGTCTGCGCAGGATCTGTGCCGAGCAGCCGCACACCCTCGAGGAAGATCGCCGGATCCGGCTTGGCCGCATCAACGGCGTCAATACCCACCAGGACCTTTATCCGCTCCAGCCCGGCGGCGTCGAGCTTGGCGCGCTGGTAGTCGTGGACGTTGTTACTGACGGCGCCGTAGGGAATCCCGTGGGCATCGAGCAGGTCCAGGACGGGTACGACGTCGTCGAATGCCTGGAAGTGGCGCGGCAGCGTCTTGTCGTAGGCCGCGTTCCAAGCCTCCTCGGCGTCGACGTCGAACACCGGCAGTCCGCGGGACTGCTGGGCGTGGGCCACCCGCAGCAGGCGCTGGCGGGTGAAGCTGAGCTCGCCTGCGAGGTAGCGGTCGTAATAGCCCTGCGGGTCTGCCGCGTAGAGGTGCTGGTAGGCAGCCCAGTCCTCTTCGGTGAAGTGCGCCAGGTCCTTGGCGCTGATTTCGCGCAGCGTGTTGCCCATGGCGGTGCGGAGGTCCACGAGGGTCTCGTCAATATCGAACAGCACCCCGTGGACGCTCCGCAGGTCACTCATGAATTGCTCAGGCCTCCGCGGCGCGGAACGCGCGGATACGGGCCAGGGATGAATCCCGGCCCAGGATCACCATGGACTCGAAAAGCGGCGGCGAGATCCGGCGGCCGGAGACGGCCGTGCGAACCGGGCCGAAGGCCAGGCGGGGCTTGATGCCCATCTCTTCGACCAGTGCCTGGCGCAGTGCGGCCTGGATGTTCTCTGCGGTCCATTCCTGCACAGGCTCAAGGGCGGCCAGCGTGGCGTCGAGCACCTCGGTGAGGTTGGCCGGCAGACCCTTGCGGGCGTCGTCGGCAACGTCAATCGCGTCGTCGTCCTTGAACAGGAAGCCGAGCATGTCCGGAGCCTCGCCCAGCAGCGTGATGCGCTCCTGGACCAGCGGCGCGGCTTCGGTGAGGATTTCCTGCTGCCGTTCCGTCAGCTCCTCCCCCACCAGGCCGGCGTGCTGCAGGTAGGGCACCAGGCGGCCGCGGAAGTCTTCAGGATCCAGCTTGCGGACGTGGGTGCCGTTGATCGCTTCAGCCTTCTTGATGTCAAAGCGGGCCGGGTTGGAAAGGACATCGTGGATGTCGAAGTTCTGGACCAGTTCCTCAACCGTGAAGATGTCCTCGTCAGCGGAAAGCGACCAGCCCAGCAGGGACAGGTAGTTCAGCAGGCCTTCAGGAATGAAGCCCCGTTCGCGGTGCAGGAACAGGCTGGACTCGGGGTCGCGCTTGGAGAGCTTCTTGTTTCCGCCGCCCATCACGTAGGGCAGGTGGCCAAAGAGCGGCATGTACTGGGCGACTCCGACGTCGATCAGTGCACGGTACAGTGCGATCTGCCGCGGGGTGGAGGAGAGCAGGTCTTCGCCGCGGAGGACGTGGGTGATGCCCATCAGGGCGTCGTCGACCGGGTTCACCAGGGTGTAGAGCGGCGCACCGTTGGCACGGACCACCACGAAGTCCGGAACGGTGCCGGCCTTGAAGGTAATTTCGCCGCGGACCAGGTCGTTGAAGGTGATGTCTTCATCGGGCATGCGAACGCGCAGCACCGGCTCGCGGCCCTCGGCCTTGAACGCCGCGATCTGCTCTTCGGTCAGATCGCGGTCGAAGTTGTCGTACCCGAGCTTGATGTCCCGGCCCGCTGCGCGGTGGCGGGCTTCGATTTCCTCCGGGGTGGAGTAGGACTCGTACAGGTGCCCGGCTTCCTTGAGCTTGGCGATGACGTCCTGGTAGATCTCGCCGCGCTGGGACTGGCGGTACGGTTCGTGCGGGCCGCCAACGTTGACGCCTTCGTCCCAGGTGATGCCCAGCCAGTCAAGCGCATCGAGGAGCTGGAGGAAGCTTTCCTCGCTGTCCCGGGCGGAATCGGTGTCTTCGATGCGGAAGATCATCTTGCCGCCGGTGTGCTTGGCGTAGGCCCAGTTGAACAGGGCGGTGCGGATCAGGCCCACGTGGGGCGTGCCGGTCGGGGACGGGCAGAAACGAACCCGCACCGGAGTGTTGTCGTCGACGGTGGGAAGATCAGCGAAGGAAGAAGGCTCAGTAGTCATGATTCCCCCAGTTTAGTCGCTGCTGCCAAACCCCTAGGTGCTCAGGCCCTGAAGCAGCACAAACAGGCCGCCGCCCACCACGGCACCGGCTGCAGCGGATGCCAGCGGCAGCTGCCAGCCGCTGCGCATCCGAAGCGCGAGCAGGATACAAAGAAGCAGGGCGGCTGCCGCGGGCAGGACCGGTCCGCCGCTGAGCGAGAAGAGCAGCACCGGAATTACGACGGCGGCAGCACCGGTGCTCACGGCGCTCCAGTCCAGCTTCACGGCACGGTTCAGGACCAGAACCGCAGCGTAGGAGACGAGCATCGCAAAGACAGCGGCTGCCAGCACCCGCGGTCCGTCAAGCCAGAGGATCAGCCGGAGCAGAATGAAGCACAGCGCGCCTGCGCCGAGGATCACCGGAGTGACCGGTGCTCTGGCAATCGACGAACGCAGGTCCCCTTTGCGGTCCAGCGTCCGGACCAGCAGCCAGGGAAAAACCAGCAGGAGCACTACTGTGCCTGCTCCCCAGGCCCAGGCACCCGCCGTCGTTATGCCGCTGCTGAGCGCGGAAAGGAGGATCACGGCGCTCCAAAGAACGCCGGGAAGCAGGTTCCCCGCCTTCAGTTGCTGTGATCCCCCCGCCAAAGCCGATGCCTAGCCGCGCACGATGTTGGCGAGTGTGCCGATGCCCTCAACCTGGATTTCGATGCGCTGTCCTTCGGTAACCAGCCCGACGCCCGCCGGGGTACCCGTGAGGATGATGTCGCCGGGAAGGAGGGTGAAGGCCTGGGACACGTAGGACACGAGTTCGCGGACGCCCCAGATCATTTCGGAGGTATTGCCGTCCTGGACGAGGTCGCCGTCGAGGTAGGCCTTGATGGACAGGTTGTCCGTATCCAGGTCAGTCTCAATCCACGGACCAATGGGGCACGAGGTATCGAAACCCTTGGCACGGGCCCACTGGCCGTCGGTGCGCTGTGCGTCGCGGGCCGTCAGGTCGTTGGCGCAGGTGTAGCCGAAGACGACTTCGTCCACGCGTTCCAGCGGAACGTCCTTGCAGATCCGGCCGATGACTACCGCGAGTTCAGCTTCGTAGGAAACTTCCTCGGAGAAGGAAGGCAGCACAACGGGGTCATTGGGGCCGATCACGGAAGTATTCGGCTTGAAGAACATCAGCGGAGCCGGCGGAACCTCCCCGCCCATTTCGGCTGCGTGGTCGGCGTAGTTCTTGCCGATTCCCACTACCTTGCTGCGCGGAATGATCGGAGCAAGCAGGCGGACGTCCTCCAGCTTGTGCCGTTCCCCGGTGAGCTGCACGCCGGAGAAGAAGGGGTCTCCCTTGATCACGGCTATTTCTTCATGGCCTTCTTCACCGTCGACGATGCCGAAGGCAGGGTCACTGTCCTGGATAAACCGAGCAATACGCATGGGTTCAAGCCTAGTCGAGAAGCTGCACTTCCCGCTTCGCTTCCTCCCGTGCGCACGCTGGCTTCACGGCTAAGACAGAACGCCGAGGCCAATTGGAAGGACGATCATGACTATGAGGAAGAGTACGACGGCGGTCCTGCCGCGGGCATTTCCGACGTTGACGGTCAGTCCGGCGCCGGTGCCATTCCGCTTGGGTACGAGCACGTGTGGATTCCGGGGGTCATTGAGCAGATTTGGAGGCTCCGGGTTCCTCCGGGCTGAGGGCCGGAGCTGCTGCGCTCACCAGGGCAAGCAGTAAGGCCGTTCCCAAAGCAACAAACGGGCCCATAAAGACTGTCCAGAAGGACTTCTCCTCCCAGGCATCGGGTCCGTTCAGTCCCAGTGAACCGGGACGGTGTCGGGGAGGGAGCCGTAGATTTGAGCGCCGTCAACGAAGCACACGGCCAGAATCAGTACCGCTCCCAGATGCGGAAGCCACGGCACCACGCGACGTAGCCGTGTCCGGTGTGTCATCGCGTCACTGTTCCCCATCGCCCGAGACTATCAAGCGGCACCTGCACGCTTCGGGGCCGGACGACCCCGGGCTGTGGTTCCCAGTGGTGGCGCATGTCGGGTGTGGGGGCCCTGCCGAACCGGTGTTCCCATGTTGTGGTGCGGGTGTCACCTGGTGTGGTCCCACCAGTGACCGGGTGTCACAGGATGTGGGAAGGGCGGGCGGGGCGGGAATGCCTCGGCTGCAGCACCCGGGGCCGGGCTTGGCCGGGGTTGCGTTCCGGTGCCCTGCCCCCAGCTGCCGGGCGGGGTGGTGGTTAAACGGGTTCAGGCCCCGCAGCGTTGCGGGGCCTGAACTCGTTAATAGTTGTCCGGCGGTGACCTACTCTCCCACACCCTCCCGGGTGCAGTACCATCGGCGCTGCGGGTCTTAGCTTCCGGGTTCGGAATGGGACCGGGCGTTTCCCCCGCGCAATGACCGCCGTAACCCTTCCAACCCGGACCCCTTGCCGGCTATGCCGCGGGGGTGGGTAAAACTAGGGGGTACGTGGTACCGGACGCCCCGACCCCTGGTAACAGGGTTGGGGCGTTATTCAATTAGTGGTGTTCCCTGATCAACAACGACGTGGGTTGTTGGTTGGGAACCACATAGTGGACGCAAGCAGCATGATCTTCATACCCCTTATTTGGCGGAACCGTTTGAA
>NZ_JAXIOM010000078.1:0-16110 GCF_049311025.1 Arthrobacter sp. 3Tela_A | reverse complement strand
GCGCCGCCCCCCCCCCCCCCCCCCCCGGCCCCCCCCGCCCCGCCCCCCCCCCCCCCCGCGCTGTTTCTGTTGTGTGTCAGTTCTGGTCGTCGTCCTTGTTTCCGTCGGCGACGTCCTTGATTTTGTCTTTTGCCTGGTCAACCTTCTCCGGGTTGTCCTGGGCAGCTTCCTTCGCCTTGTCTGCCATTCCACCGAGATCAGCCATGGGATGCGCCTTCCTGTCGAGGATCCGGGGCCCGGGGGTTCCGGCTGCCCCGGCCGGTAAACCCATCGTGCACCCGGCCGGGTAGCCCGTACCACCCCTTTCGGGTGACCGGGTTCACCAGCCGCCGCGCGTGGGGGTGTGTCCCTTCCGTGCGTCCTCCGGCATTGTCATTTCCGCCCGCAGGCCCAGCAGGCGGATGGGACGGCCGTCCTCGATGGCGCCGGCCAGGTCCAGTGCCCGGGCGAGCACATCGTTGCGGTCGAAGGTCTCCGGGATTTTTCGTGCGTGCGTCTTGGTAACGAATGGCGCATACCGGACCTTCAGAGTCAGTCCGATCACCGGCCGCCCTTCAGCGGCCACATCCGCCAGGACATCGGAGGTCAGCTGGGTGACGGCGTCGCGCACTTGGTCCGCTTCGGTGAGATTCTCCTGGAACGTCGTTTCACGGCTGTGCCCGCGCGCCACCCACGGAGTGTCGTCCACCTCGCTGGTTCCATCCCCGCGCCCGAGCGTGGCGTACCAGGGGCCCATCTTCGGGCCGAACTCCGGAACCAGGGCCTGCGGATCTGCTGCGGCAAGTTCAGCGACGGTGCCGATGCCCAGCTTCGCCAGCCTGGCGGAAATCTTATTGCCCACACCCCAGAGTTCCTTTGTGGGTTTTTCGCCCATCACGTCCAGCCAGTTCTCCGCCGTGAGCCGGAAGGTGCCGGCCGGCTTGCCGAAGTCAGTGGCGTTCTTGGCGCGGATCAGGGTGTCCCCGATTCCGACGCTGCAGTGCAGCTGTGTTTGGTCCAGGACCGCGGCCTGCAGCTCGCGTGCATAAGCTTCCGGGTCCTCCGCCTCGATCCCGACGAACGCTTCATCCCAGCCCAGGACCTGCACGACGGCGCCGGGCCGGGCACGCAGGGCAGCCATCACCGCATCCGAGGCGGCCAGGTAGGCTTCGGCGTCGACGGGGAGGAAAACGGCGTCGGGCACCTTCCGGGCGGCCACACGCAGCGGCATCCCGGAGCCGACACCGAAGGCGCGCGCTTCATAGGAGGCGGTGGATACCACCGCCCGTTCGGTGGGATCGCCCCGGCCTCCGACGATGACCGGAAGGCCTGCCAATTCGGGGCGCCGGAGCACCTCGACCGCGGCGATGAACTGGTCGAGATCAACGTGCAATACCCAGGGGATTGAGCTCACGCGCACCAGTGTGCCGGAGTCTTCGGGAAAATTACACCGGCACGGACGGCCCGAGCCGACGGTGAGCCGGATGCGGCTGCCGGGTAGGCGGAGGCTAGCGGGCCAGCGCCTCGCCCGCCCAGGCTCCGGCGTAGAACCGGCTGGAGTTTGAATCCAGGAGTTCGGCGTACGTTTCCGGCGCCAGGTACTGGGCGGAATCCTGCGGGATCTCCGTTGTGAATGCCGAGACACCGAGTCCGGCCTCACGGTCCTTCACGCTGAAGCCCGCTGCTTCGAGAATGGTGGGGAACATGCTCAGCTGGTCCACCCCGGGTCGCAGCTCGGCATCAGTGCCGCCGGGAACCCAGATCCGGTTAAAGATGGTGCGGTTCGGGTGGTAGTCCAGCTGCTCATGGAAGGCATCGCCGGCGCTCATGTGCTTGAGATGGTCGCCCATGATGACAACGGCTGTGTCTTCGAGGTAGCCCTGGGCTTCCATGTGGTTCACGAAGTCGGCCACCTGGACCATGGAGCAGTGGAACGCAGAGGTAACAACGTTTTCGGTGTCCACGGTGCAGTAGTCGTAAATGTGCACGGGTTCGTGGGTGTCCAGGGTGAGGACGGAAAGGTTGAACGGCTGTCCGGTCTGCTTAGCACCGGCGTGCAGTTCATCCACCTTGTCCTTTGCGTTGGCCATCAGCCGCTCGTCGCTGAGGCCCCAGTCGGGACGGAAGTCCTCTTCGGCTTCCCCAGCCGCGCGCCAGTCGGCGAGGCCCAGCACTTCGTCATAGCCGTGGCCGGTGAGGAAGGTCTTTTTGGCGGCGAAGGTTGAGCTGGCCCCGCCCATGAAAACGTTGCTGTAGCCGTTGTCCTGCAGGATGTCGCCCAGGCAGGTGGTACCGCCCAGATAGGTGTCAACGTCGCCGTCGCCCACGTTCCTGGCGTCCGTGCCGGAGCTGCTGTTGCCGCCGCCGAGGCCGGTTCCCTTGAGCGGAATGCCGCACTGGGTGGAGACGATCCCGGCCATGGTCCAGCCGCCGCCCTTGTACTGCTGGAAGTCCTCGATGCTCTGCCAGCCCTTGTCCGCGCTGGTGGCTTCCTTCAGCGGAACGAACGCGTCCTTTTCGAACAGTTCGTCATCCGCGAGGGTCTGCTCGCCGGACTCCAGGTAGATCATCACCAGGTTGCGCTTTTCGGAGCCGGCGGTGACGGAGGGGGTGGTGTAGTAGTCGCCGACGTCGTACTGCGACATCGCAGCCTTGATGTACTGCGGGAGGCTGACAGTGGTGGCGAAGGCGGTGGTGCCGCCGACCACGATGCCCGAGACCACGAAGGTGGCCAGGACGCGCATCAGCCAGTGAGGGCGCGGAGCGCGGAGATGTCCCCCGGCCACGCGATGCCGGCGCCGGCGGTGCTGGTGCCACAGCACGGCCGCCAGAGTCAGGAGGATGGGAACGACGCCGATCCACAGGATGGCAGTCCAGACTATTGAGCCGCCGCCGCCGTCGGGCTCCACGGACATCATGTTCAGGAGCATCTGGCCCACGGAGATGCGGCCCCAGTTGTAGTGGATGACGCCGGCAGCGCCGAGCATCACCAGTCCCGCCCAGAGCAGGAAATAGACCAGGATCTGGGCCGCTATGGCGCCGCCGCGGCGGGTAGCGGAAGAATACCGTCCGGCCACGGAAGCACCTCACATTCCAGAATTTGGGTTTTACACAAACCCCTTGACAATTACCCGTTCACGGGTCCATGGCATTTTAGTGCCCTTTTGCCTCAGGTTCAACCAGCGCTTCCCCCGTGTTTACCTGCTGTACACCCGGTCCAGCCGCGGGACCGGGGCAAATTCCCCTGCGGGACGGGGCCGAAGGGGAATAGATCGATGCCTGCACTCCTTGAAATCCTCTATGAAAGCAATCGTCTACTCCGAGTCCGGAGCGTCCTCTGTCCTCTCCCTCGCCGAGCGTGAGGTTGCCGATCCAGGTCCCGGCGAAGTGCGGGTCCGCGTAACCGTCTCAGGTGTGAACCCGACGGACTGGAAGGCCCGCGTGGGCGGTGTCCCGTTCGACGAGGTGGTGCCCAACCAGGATGGTGCCGGCGTTGTGGACGCCGTCGGCGAAGGGGTCTCCGGCCTCGCCGTGGGGGACCGGGTGTGGATCTACCTCGCCGCACACGGCCGCCCCACCGGCACAGCGCAGGAATACACCGTCCTTCCTGCCGACCGGGCGGTGCCGCTGCCCGACGGCATCGGCTTCGACGTCGCCGCCAGCCTGGGCGTCCCGGCTATGACCGCGCACCGCGCCCTCACCATCCATGAGTTCGGACCGGCACGTCTGGCGCCCGGTGCGCTGGAGGGCCGCACCGTCCTGGTACAGGGCGGCGCCGGAGCGGTGGGACATGCGGCGATCCAGCTGGCAGTGTGGGCTGGTGCCACCGTGATCGCCACGGTGAGCAGCGACGAGAAGGCAGACCTGGCCCGAGCAGCCGGCGCGCACCACATTGTGCGCTATCCGGACGACGCCGAGGCCGACCGCATCCGCGAGATCGCGCCCGACGGCGTTGACCAGATCGTGGAGGTGTCCCCGGCGCAGAACGCAGCGCTCGACGTAGAAGTGATCGGCAACCACGGCAGCATCGCCTACTACGCGAACAACAACGGCGAGGAGTTCACCGCGCCGATCGTAGCGAGCTTCGCGAAGAATGTCCGCTGGCAGGGTGTGCTGGTCTACACCGAGGGCGAAGCCGCGCATCAGGCCGCCGTGAAGGACATTACGGAAGCACTGCGCGACGGCGCCCTGCCGGTGGGTGAAGCCGCTGGCCTGCCGCTGACCTGGTTCAGCCTGGAAGAGACCGCTGCCGCGCATGACGCTGTGGAGAGCGGTGTGACGGGCAAGGTCCTGATCCGCGTGGCGGACGAGGCCGCGTAAGCGCAGGACCGGAACACCGGGCGGGCCGCGGCGATTGGCCCGCCCGGTGGCGTAGGGTGGCTCGAACGTATCCAGGAGCGCCGGGCAGTGCAGCACGCTCACCGGCAGAAACCTAAGGGGGACTGACCATGGCAGGCGAGCGAAGGAACCGAAAGCCGCTCAACCCGGACAAGGTTCCCCATCCCCTGATGAGTCTTTCCTTCCTGCTGTCGGCTGTGCTGATCGCGGCGGGCGGGCCGTTTGTCTGGTGGCGGATACTGGCAGCGGCCGCGATGATCGGACTGTGCATCTACGGGCTGTATCAGTGGAGCCGCGTGCGCCGTGAAGAGTCCGGCCGGAGGAATCAGGCCGGCTGAACCATCCGACGCCGGCTCGACGGCGGAGCGAAGCACCAGATAAGAAGTGCTGCGGAAACCAGCGGCGCGAGGAAACCCGCTGCGGCCACCACATTTAGGGCCATAAAGGACGCGGCCAGGCCAGCCCCCGCCGTCGCGCAGACCCGCAGCGGAAGGGAAACCGGCAGGAGCCGGGCGAAGGGCAGGACGAGGGCGAATCCCAGACAGGCCCCGGCCGCCACGCTCAGCGGCCACTGCGATGGGTGGCCCGCACCCGCCAGCTGGGCACCGGCTGCCGCAAAGAGGCTGGCGACGGCCAGCACCACCGACACGAGGATGACCCGGCCGTGCCGTGGCATCAGAACCGCTCCCAGTGCCACAACTACCGGAACTGCGTTGAGCGCCCCCGCAGCCAGGCCGAGGTTCATGGCGGCCGTTGAATCAGCCGCCAGCGAGGTCCAGCTGCTGCCTGACAGTGCAAACCAGGCGAAGCCGATGCCGAGGATCAGGGTCACAAAGCCTGCCACTGCTACGGCGGCCCGCAGCGTGCCGGACGCCGGAACCGGGTCTGGGAGTGGCCGGCGGGCAGGGTGGACACCTGCTGGGGCGCCCGAGCGCAACGCGATAACCAGGACGGCCGCCGCAGCCAGGGGAGCGGTCAGGGCAGCCGTTAGATACAGCAGCGCGAAGCCGAGGGCGGCTGCGGCTGCGAGCAGGAAAACCTGGGTGTTCCGGGCGTAGCGCGGTTCCCATACGGTGCTGACCGGTCCGGTGAGGGCCAGCGCTCCAGCGAGCCATGCTGCCCCGGCCAGCAGCGCGAAGGACGATTCGAACCAGCCAAAGGCCGTTCCGGCGTCGGCCAGGGTGAATCCAGCGGACCAGCTGGCCAGTGCCAAGGCCGCCAGTGCCAGCGCAGGGACGGCCGCCACCGCCGTGAAAAGTGCGGTTTGTGCGCTCATGCGGCCGGAACGGAACCAAAGCACCAGGACCGCAAGCGTCAGCAGAAGCGGACCGAGGAAGGCCGACGC
This sequence comes from Arthrobacter sp. 3Tela_A, assembly GCF_049311025.1. Classification (NCBI taxonomy): domain Bacteria; kingdom Bacillati; phylum Actinomycetota; class Actinomycetes; order Micrococcales; family Micrococcaceae; genus Arthrobacter; species Arthrobacter sp. 3Tela_A. Next base: position 10,448 of record NZ_JAXIOM010000078.1, on the reverse strand, counting down.
GACGGTGTGGAGAATTTCAGCGCCCGGCCAGAGGAAGGCATTGCTCAGCACGAGGGCGGTGGCGGCAAGGTAGGCGGCCAGTGATCCAGCAGCGCACACTGCTGCCCAGTTGCCGGTCGCATATGCGCCCAGCCGCTGTGCCCTTCGCTCCCATGCCGCGGAGAAGGATTCGAAACTCGCACTCATGGGCGTCAACCTACCTCCCACGTGGTCCTTTGCACAGAGCGGGCCGGATGGCAGGGTTGAGGCATGAACTCCACAGCACCCGGCTCCGCAGACGCCCGGCCTGCCCTGAGCCCCGGCATGGCCCGGACACTCCAGCCCAGCGCGGCAATAGCCTTCACCGTGCTCGGTGCCGGCCTGTGGTGGGGCTGGTTCGCGTGGGACACGGTCGGGATCAGTTCCGGAACGGAGCCGCAGTCCGGCCCCTACGAGGCGTGGCAGGTTATGGGCTGTGTGATGACCTGGATCGTGCTGACCTGGCTGGGGAGGAAGGTTCTCCGTCCGCTCCTGTTAATTCCTGCGCTCCCGGTTGGATTCACCGCCGCCTGGATTCTGACCGCTGCCCTCAGTGATGACTCGGGGCTGTGGGCCGTGGGCGCCATCCTGGTGGCTGCAGGAACGCTGGCCGGGAATGCCCTCCTCGTGTGGGTGTTGAGAGCCATTGACCGGAGCCGGGGGCAACGCACACGAAGTGCAGCTCTCTAGTCTGCCCCGCGCTGCGGGGCTACGGTATCCCCATGCCCAGCAGTACAGCCCATGACCAGCGGCTGCGGGACCTCGTGGTGCTCCGCCGGGTACGGGACCGGATCGACCGGGAGTACGCGCGGCCGCTCAATGTTGATGCGCTCGCACGCGACGCGCACATGTCCTCCGGCCATCTGAGCCGCGAGTTCAAGCGGGCCTTCGGTGAGGCGCCCTATTCCTACCTGATGACCCGCCGGATCGAACGCGCCATGGCTCTGCTGCGCCGCGGGGAGCTGTCCGTCACGGAGGTGTGCTTCGCCGTCGGCTGCTCATCGCTTGGCACCTTCAGTACCCGGTTCACCGAGCTGGTTGGCGTGCCGCCGAGCACTTACCGCCGCGAGCACGCGGATGCGACAAAGGGCATCCCGTCCTGCATCGCCAAGAACGTCTCCAAACCGGTCAGGAATCAAGAAGCGCCGTCCGCGTCCCGGTAACTACCGTTGCCGGCATGAACCTGAACATATCCAACAGTTTCCTGCCCCAGACCGACCCCGACGAGTCCCTCGCCTTCTACCGTGACGCCCTCGGCTTCGAGGTGAGGAACGACGTCGGCTACGAGGGAATGCGGTGGATCACCGTGGGTCCGGCGGACCAGCCGGAAGTCTCCGTGGTGCTCTATCCGCCGTCGGCTGACCCCGCCGTGACGGAGGAAGAGACCCGGATGATCGCCGAAATGATGGCCAAGGGCACGTTCGCCACCCTGGTCCTCTCCTCGCCGGACGTGGATGCTGCGTTCGATGCCGTGCAGGCGGCCGGCGCCGAAGTCATCCAGGAACCGACCGACCAGCCCTACGGCATCCGCGACTGTGCCTTCCGCGACCCGGCCGGCAACCAGATCCGCATCAACGGCGTATAGGCATCGAAGGGATCCGGCGGTCCCGGGCGGCGTTCGGGAATCCGGTTTTGCGCCGGCACACCGGCGAGCAGCCGGCGGCCGGGCGGCTAGGCTGGGAGCGTGCGCAAAGAAACCCTGTGGGAAATCAAGAAACGCCAGAATCCCGAGCACTCGGCCTGGTACATCCAGCGCTTTGAGCAGATGCGGGAAGAGGGAGCAGACCTGGCCGGTGAAGCCCGGCTGGTGGACGCGATGCTTCCGCGCGGAGCCCGGATTCTCGATGCCGGCTGCGGCCCGGGACGTGTGGGCGGCGAGCTCGCCCGGCGGGGACACGACGTCGTTGGCGTTGATGTTGACCCGGAATTGATTGCCGCCGCACAGAAGGACTTTCCGGACCTGCCCTGGCTCACCATGGACCTGACCGAACTCGACCTGGCGGCCGAAGGCATCACGGAGCCGTTCGACCTGATTGTCAGCGCCGGAAACGTCATGGCGTTCCTGGCCCCGGGCACCGCTCCGGATGCCCTGGAACGCATGAAGCAGCATCTGGCCCCGAACGGGCGGATCGTCGTCGGCTTCGGCGCAGGCCGCGGCTATGACTTCGGTACCTTCTTCGAGGATGCTTCCTCGGTGGGCCTGACCGTTCAGCAGAAGTTCTCCACCTGGGACCTGCGTCCGTTCGACGTCGAGTCGGACTTCCTGGTCGCCGTCCTGGGCCGCCGCTAATCCACAGGCACCTCCGATGGCCCTCGGCGGCCATGGAGCTGGAGCGTGCTCATCCTGTGGGGAGATAACGCTCTTCTGGGCCGAACGACGGCATCCTGTGTGGAGATAACGCTGCTTTCAGCGCCTCATAGGGACGGTATCTCGCCACCGGATTCGGGGAAGCCTGTCTGAGGGACGTTATCTCCCCACAGGATGTTTCAATCCCGTGGAGGCGCGGCGGGGGCCGTCGCCCCGGGCGCCCGCGAGACAGGGGCTGCAGCGGTGGGTATGGGTGCCGGAGCGGGTGTAGCCGGCGCCGGCGCAACCGGCGGGATAACAGCACCGGTCACCGGATCGGTTGCAGGTTTGGCCGGCGCGTCCTCGTCCTTCAGCTGCCGGACCTCGGACTTGAAGATCCGCAGCGACTGGCCGACGCTGCGGGCCAGGCCGGGGAGCTTGGGAGCGCCGAAAAGAAGAATCGCAATGACGACGATGATGACAATGTGCCAGCCTTCAAGCCTCATGAGCAGGTGCCTTTCGCAGGGGTTGTAAAAGCAGAAACAGATGAACCGTGCAGCGCCCGGGTCAGGGCACGGTTCCGGTCCAGCAGGCTCTGGGCGCCCACAAGAGAATCAGGGCAGTTCAGTTCGAAGCCGTGATAGGCGCCGGGATAGACGTGCAGTTCCGTGGGAACGCCGGCCTGCATCAGCTTCGCCGCGAACGCTATGTCCTCGTCACGGAACAGATCCAGCTCCGCGGTCTGGATGAGCACCGGCGGCAGCCCGGCCACATCTCCGGCCAGCGCGGGCGCGGCGTACGGGGGCACCTCCTCAGTTCCGCCCAGATAGCAGCCCCACGCGAACTCGCTGTGGGCACGGTTCCAGGTGGGAATACTGCTGAACTCGCGGGCGGACGCGGAGCTGTGGGTGGGATCCAGCATGGGGTACATCAGGTACAGGAACGCCACGGGCAGCCGGTCCTGGTCCCGGTTCAGCAGCGCCAGACCGGCGGCCAGTCCGCCGCCCGCGCTGGATCCGGCGACGGCGATGCGGCGGGGGTCCACGTTCAGGTCCCCGGCGGCGGCGAACAGCCAGCGCAGCCCGGCCAGCGCGTCATCCAGCGGCACGGGATACGGATGCTCCGGGGCAAGCCGGTAATCCACGGCCACGACCACCGCCCCCACCCGCGCGCTCAGCTCTGCGCAGTAAGCCGTATCCAGTTCGGCACTGCCGGCGATCATTCCGCCGCCGTGGATCCAGTAAACGGCGGGGTGCGGGCCGGGGCCGGAGGGCGTAAAGACACGCAGTGCCACGCGGCCGGCAGCGCAGTCCCGGATCTGCACGGCGGGATCCACGACGGCGGCAGCGGGAGCTTCTGCGTGCGCACGGAAGCCGGCCAGCTCGGCCAGCGAGATCGGCGGCGGATGCTCTTCAGAAAACGCGAGCCCGGGCAGCAACTCCGGATCCACCCGCTCCCGGAATGTCTTCACGGCGCGAAAAGACTTCACGGTCTGAAACGTCTTCACGGAACCAGCGCGTCCGCGAACCAGCCGGTGATGGTCGCCGGATGCGTGATGGCAGTGCCCACAACGACGGCGAACGCTCCCGCGTCCAGTGCGGCCCGCCCCTGGGCGGGGGTGTGGATGCGGCCTTCGGCAATAAGGGGAAGCCCGAGCTCCAAGGCAGCGATCTCGGAAATCAGCTCGAGGTCAGGTCCGTTGGTCTTGGGCCGTTCCCCGGTGTACCCGGCGAGGGTGGTACCAAGAATGTCCGCACCGGCCTCGGCGGCAGCGACGGCGTCGGCCGCGGAACCGCAGTCGGCCATGACCAGCGCGGGGGAGCCTTCATGGACCCCGGTGATGGTCTGCGCCAGGGACAGCCCGTCCGGGCGTTCGCGGCGGGTGCCGTCCAGTGCCACGATGTGCGCACCGGCGCTGGCACAGGCCAGGGCGTGATGCAGCGTGGGCGTGATGAAAACGCCGTCGTGCCCGTCTTTCCAAAGCCCGATCACCGGAACGTCGACGGTGGCACGCACGGCCTGGATGTCGCTGAGTCCCTGTACCCGAACAGCGGCCGCGCCGCCGATCACCGCGGACTGGGCCACCTGGGCAGTGGTGCGCGGATCCCGCATCGGTTCGCCGGGGTAGGCCTGGCAGGAGACGATCAGGGATGAGCGCAGGGTTTCGAGATTAAGCATGGGAGCCTTCGGTAGCGGGGATCAGCGTCAGGGCACGGCGGGCGGCGCCGCGGATGGCTGCGGTCGCACCGAGCTGCGCGGGAACGATTTTCAGTCCGGCCAGCGGCGGGAGCAGCTCGGCGCGTGCCTGGGCTTCCATTTCCATCCACCAGAGCGGACCGGCGAAGGCCAGCCCGCCGCCCACCACCACGATGTGCGGATCAAGGACGTTGGACAGTCCGCCGATTGCGGAGCCGGCAGCGGCAGCGCCGCGGCGCAGGGCCTCAGCAGCGGCCGGATCGCCGCCGGCAGCCAGGGAGTAGACGCCGCGGGTGTCGGCGGCAGTGCTGCCGCCGAGGCGGGTGTAGAGCGCGAAGATGCCCGGGCCGGACGCGACAGCCTCCACATGCCCGAAACCGCCGCAGCTGCAGGGCAGCGGCTGCCCGGCTTCAACGGCGAACGGGGACGCGAGGTGGCCGGTGTGCCCGGCGGCGAAGGAAGCACCTTCCAATGGCTGCCCGTCCAGCACGTAGCTGCCGCCCACACCGGTTCCCATGCCCATAAACAGGACACTGGGAACGCCCGCACCGGCGCCTAGCCAGCTCTCGCCCAGGGCATGCGCGTGAACGTCGTTCAGTGCCGTGGCGGGCAGGCCCGTGCGCACAGTCAGTTCCGCCGCCAGCGCCGTTCCGGCCCAGCCGCGGATCGAGTCCGTGGCCGAAAGCACGACGCCGCGGGCTGAGTCGATCACTCCGGCCGAGCCGATGCCGAGTGAGTCCACCTGCAGGCCGCGGCTCTCCGCCTCGGCCTGCAGGGAACGGATCAGGCCCGCGGCAGCCTGCAGGACCTTGACGGCACCGGCCTGCGACGGCGTCGGTACCTCGGCGGAGAACACCACGTTCCCGCCGGCGTCGACAATCCCGCCCGCAGTCTTGGTACCGCCCAGATCGAGTCCGAGAACATGCCGCATGGAACTCAGAGCATCCCGCTGCGTTCGAGGATGCCGCGGATGGCGGCGGTCTCGGCGTCGTTCAGGGCCGTCATCGGTGCGGACATCACATTGGTTTCAATGACGCCGAGCAGCATCAGCGCGGTCTTGAACGCGCCCAGTCCGGCGGCGCCGGGGGAGACCCGGCCCGGAGTGGGGGTGTAGACGATGTCGAAGAGCCCGGCCAGCCGGTCCTGGACCCGCGCGGCCTCGGCGAAGTCGCCGGCTTTCGCTGCCGAGTACAGGGCGGCATAACCGGCGGGATCCACGTTCCCCAGCCCGGGAACCACACCGGCAGCCCCGCCCAGCAGGGCGCCGTCCACCACTACCTCATGCCCGGTGAAGACGGCGAAGTCCGGCAGCCCGCGGGTGGCCAGCAGCAGCTGGCGGAAGGACACATCGTCACCGGAGGAGTCCTTGACGCCGGCGAGCACGCCGTCCTGCGCCAGCTGGACCAGCAGCGGCAGCGGCAGCTTGAAGTGGGTGCGGACCGGAACGTCGTACGCGAACAGCGGCACGTCCAGGGCGGCATGCAGGGAACGGAAATGGGTGTCGGTCTCGGCGACGTCGGAGATCGCGTAGAACTGCGACGTCGCCACGATGGCATCCGCGCCCAGGTCCACCAGCCGGCGGGCTTCTTCCACGGTGCGGGCCGTGGTCTGCTCGCAGGCACCGGCGATCACGGGCACTTCACCGGCGTTGACGCCGGCCACCGTGCGGATCACCGTGTCGCGTTCGGAGTTGGTCAGGTACGGGACCTCGCCGGAGGAACCGAGGATGAACAGGCCCGTGACACCGCCGTCGAGCAGGTATTTGGTCAGCTTTTCCAGCGACGCCGTATCAATGGCGCCGTCCGCCGTGCGGGGCGTGACGACCGGCGGGATGACGCCGTGGAAGCTGGGCTTTGATGCGTGTGACAAGTAGTTCTCCAGTGCTTGTTTCTTGTTCTAGACGTGCAAAAGGCTGGGCGCTGCTCCGAGCAGGCTCTTGGTGTAATCGTTGTCGGGTCGGTCGAAGACCTCCGCCGCCGGTCCTTCCTCGACAATCTGCCCGTAGTACATGACGCAGATGCGGTCAGAGACGTAGCGGACGGTCTGGATGTCATGGGAGATGAAGACCATGCCCAGGTTCAGTTCCCGCTTCAGGTCGGAGAGCAGGTTCAGCACCTGCGCGCGGACCGAAACGTCCAGGGCCGACGTCGGTTCATCCGCCACGATCACCGACGGGTCCAGGGCCAGCGCCCGGGCGATGGCCACACGCTGGCGCTGGCCACCGGAGACCTGGTGCGGGGTGACCTCCGCAGCAGACTGGGGCAGCCCGACCAGGCCCAGCAGCTCTTTGACCCGGTCCCTGCGTGAAGCCTGGGTGCCGATGCCATGGACCTGCAGCGGGTCGGTGAGGATGTCCTGGATGGTCATGCGCGGGTTCAGCGCCGTGGCGGGGTCCTGGAAGACGACGCCGACGGAGCGGCCGAAGGTCTTCTTCGAGGAGGACGCCCGCGTGCTGACTTTTTGCCCGTTGAAGAGTACTTCACCGGCCGTGGGTTCCTGCAGCCCCACGAGCACGGAAGCCAGGGTGGACTTGCCGCACCCGGATTCACCGACAATGCCCACGGTTTCGCCGCGGCGGACGGTGAAGTCCACGCCGTCCACGGCCTTGACGATGTTTGGCCGGAACAGGGACCCGCTCCTCGCCCGGTGGTGGACTTTGATGCCTTTGAGCTCCAGGACGGGAGCGGTGCTGTTTTCCGTGCTCATGCTTCCTGCCTTGTGCTGGTGCCGGTTTCGACGAGTTCCACCACGTCCGTTTCGTGGCTGGCCCAGTAGTGCGTGCTGTCGCCAATCTGGACGAATTCGAGGACCTGGTTCGGGTCGGCGCCGGGCCGCAGGGAGCGCTCGGCGAACCGGTCGCCCGCCGCGAAGTCCCGGGGAGAGGGGACAGTGCCCTGGATCTGGTGCAGGCGTTCGGCGCCGGCCTCGATGGAGAGCACCGCCCCGAGCAGGCCGCGGGTGTATTCGTGCCGCGGATCGCGCAGCAGGTCCGAAACGTCTCCGGACTCCACGACCTGCCCGGCGTACATCACCGTGACGCGGTGCGCCAGGGAGGCCACCAGGGCAAGATCGTGGCTGACGAACACCATGGCGAAGCCAAGCTGCTCTCGCAGCTCGTTCAGCAGGTCCACCACCTGCTTCTGCACGGTTACGTCCAGAGCCGTTGTGGGTTCATCTGCCACCACGATCTTCGGGGAGCGGGAGAGTGCCATGGCAATCAACACGCGCTGGCGCTGGCCGCCGGAGAGCTCATGCGGGTAGCTCTTGAGCGTGCGGTCCGGGTCAAGCTTCACCAGTTCCAGCAGCTCGCGCGGGCTCTTGCGTCCGCCGCGGCGGGTGAGCTGGGCCATCTGGTCCTTGATGAGCATGGACGGGTTCAGGGAGCTGAGTGCGTCCTGGTAGACCATGGCGATCTGTTCGCCGCGCAGTCCCTTGTAGAGCCGGTCGCGTTCCTTCGGGTCGTTGGTGAGCAGTTCCTTGCCGTTGAACCGGATGGAACCGGTGAGCTGCGCAGTGCGGGGAAGCAGGCCCATGATTGCCAGGGATGTGATGGACTTGCCGCAGCCGGATTCGCCCACCAGGCCCATGGTCTCGCCTTCGCGGACGGTGAAGCTGACCCGGTCCACGATGGCTGTGTCACCGTAGCGTTCCGGGAAGCGGATGGAGAGGTCCTTCACTTCCAGGATGACCGGCGCATCCGCTGCCACGGCGGGAAGGCGGTCCGTGCGGGATGCCTCGACGGCGGCAAGCCGGTCCAGCTCCACGGCCAGGGCTTCGAGCGACCCGGGCTTGTGGACATTCGCGCCTACGGAAGGCGCGGTTTCCTGCTCGCCGGCCGGAACGCCGTCGTGCTCCGTCAGCGAGGTGCCGGCGGCGTCCAGCGCGGAAGGCTGGGCAGCGGTGGCGACGGCGCCAACGGCGGCGGGAGCCTGCGTGCGCGGCTTGCGGATCCGCGGGTTGACCATGGCGTCGGTAAGGCCCTCCGCCAGGATGTTCAGCGCCAGGACAGTGAGCAGGATGGTGATGCCGCCGAAGGTGGTGGGCCACCAGGCGCCGCTGAAGACCACGTTGCGCCCGTCCGCCATGACGTTGCCCCACGAGGCGGCCGGCTGCTGTACGCCTGCACCCAGGAAGGAGAGCGACGCTTCCAGGATGATCGCGTCGGCGACCATCACGGTGGCGAAGACCAGCACCGGGGCGGCGCAGTTGCGGGCAATGTGCTTGAGGAGGATGTAGGTGCGGCCGGCGCCGATCACGCGTTCGGCGCGGACGTAGTCCTCGCCGTACTGTGCCAGCACGTTGGCGCGGACCACGCGGGCCAGCTGCGGCGTGTAGACGATGGCGATCGCCAGGATGAGCACCGGGACGGTGGAGCCGAAGAGGTTCAGCGAGTGGTCCCGGAGCGCGAACAGCAGGGCAGCTGCCAGTGCGATTCCGGGGAAGGCCATCAGGATGTCCAGGATGCGCATGACCGTTTCGCTGACGGCCTTGCGGGACGTGGCGGCGATGGCCCCGAGGATTGACCCAAGGATCAGGGCCAGGGCGACGGCGCCGAGGCCGATCGCGATGGATACGCGGGCGCCGTACAGCAGGCGGGAAAACACATCGTAGCTTGAGCCGTCGGTGCCGAAGAGGTGTTCACCGCCGGGAGCGAGTACGGGTGCGCTGGATTCGTTCTCCCCGAAGGGCGCGAAGAACGGCCCGATGATGGCCACCAGGACTATGAAGCCCAGGAAGCCCAGGGCGAGTTTGGAGCTGAGGTTCAATGCGGTGAAGCGGGCACCGGTGCTGCTGAGCCGCTCGGCCAGTGAGTTGCGCATGGTTACACCGTCCGGATTCGGGGGTTGATGGCTAGGTAGAGCAGGTCAACCACGATGTTGACCAGGACAAAGGCGACGGCGATGGTCAGGACCGCGCCCTGCACCAGATTGGTGTCCGACGTCGTCAGGCCCACCACAATCAGATCGCCCATGCCGTTGAGGCTGAAGATTTTTTCAATGACGACGGCGCCGCCGAGCAGATAGCCCACGCGGAGTCCCAGCACGGTGACGGGAGTGACGAGGGCGTTGCGCAGCACGTTCCGGGCCACCACGGTACGGTAGGGCACGCCGTTGCCAATGGCGGTGCGGACGTAGTCGCGGTCCAGTTCCTCCACCATGGAGGTGCGGACCACCCGGATCAGCGACGCGGAAACCGGAATGCCCAGTGCCAGGGCAGGCAGCGCCATGGAGTAGAGCCAGCCGACGAAACCGTACTGGTCTGCCCAAGCGAGGCCGCCGGTGGGGAAGACCGAGCCTTCGGGAAGGGCAAGCCACTGGATCAGCAGGATGGCCAGCCAGAAGGAGGGGGTGGCGATCGCCGCGATGGAGAAGATGCGGATGGCCTGGTCCGGCCAGCGGTCGCGGTACAGGGCGGCGGTGATGCCGAGGCTGAGCGCCAGGACGACGGCCAGCAGGATGCCCAGGAAGGTCAGCTGCAGGGTGACGGGGAAGGCCGAGGCGATCTTAGTGGCCACGGATTCTTCCGGCGGGTTGGTGACGCCGAAGTCGAGGCGGATCACGCCGCCTAAGTAGCGGAAGAACTGGACTACCAGGGATTCGTTGAGCCCGCGTTCCTCACGCCAGGCTTCCTTGGCCTCTTCGCTTGCATTCTCCCCGAGGACAGCGGTGGCGCGGTCGGCGGGGATCACGGACAGCACTACGAAGACCATGACCGTGACGCCCAAGAGCATGATCGGCAGGACTGCGAGCCGGCGCCCCAGGAGGCGGATAAACATTGTCACTCAGGAACTCCAATGTGCGGGAAAAGAGTCGGGGGGGGGGGGGGGGGGGGGGGGGGCGGCGGGGGGGGCGGCCCGGCGCCCCGCCCCAGCGCCCGCGCTGGTTCAGCCGGGATTCGCTGCGGGCCAGTTCCTGCAGCTCGGGGTTGACCTTTACCTTCTCGTTGG
>NZ_JAXIOM010000077.1:0-16510 GCF_049311025.1 Arthrobacter sp. 3Tela_A | reverse complement strand
CCCCCGCCCGCTAACCCGGGGGGGGGGGGGCGGCGGGGGTCAGTGGCCGAAGCTGTCGGAGTCCAGAATCCCGGCTTCTCCGGTGTCCAGCGCCGAAAGATCCGCGATTTCCGTTTCTTCCAAGGCGAAATCGAAGACTGCCAGGTTTTCCGCCAGGTGTTCCCGCGAAGATGCCTTCGGGATGGGAACCAGCCCCTGCTGGACGTGCCAGCGCAGCACGATCTGTCCCGGGGTCTTTCCGTACTTCGCGGCCAGCGCGGTGACTGCAGTGTCCTCCAACAGGCCGCCGTCGCGCCCCAGCGGGCTCCATGACTCGGTCACGATGCCGAGCCTGTTGTTTGCCTGGCGGGACGCTTCGCGGATGTGGCGGGGATCCACCTGGATCTGGTTCAGGTCCGGGATGACACCGGCGTCAGCGAGGCGCTGCAGGTGGGCCGGCTTGAAGTTGGAAACTCCGATGCCGCGGATCAGGCCTTCTTCGAGCAGATCATTCAGCCCGAGCACTGCTTCAACGTACTGGTCCTGGTCAGGGTTGGGCCAGTGCACCAGCAGCAGGTCGATGTAGTCGGTGCCGAGCCTTTGCGCTGACGCGGAGAAGGCCTGGCGGACGCCGTCGCGGCTGTGCCAGCGCTTGTTGAATTTGGTGGTGATCACCACGTCACTGCGGGCAATGCCGCTGCGCCGGATGCCTTCGCCGACTCCTGCCTCGTTGCCGTAGTTCTCCGCGGTGTCGAAGAGGCGGTACCCCGTCTCAACAGCGGTGGCAACGGCGTCGGCGGCCTGCGCATCGTCCATGGGCCACGTACCCATCCCGAGGGCGGGCAGTTCGAGTCCGTTGCGGAGGGTAACGGTGGGGACGGTGGAGTTCGGCATGCGCTTCCTTTCACTGTGGCTGTTGTCCGAGCCTAGCCAACCCAGCTCACGGTTTCAGAAACGTCCAGGACCCGCACCTCCCACGGGCGAAGGTTCCCGGCACCGCCTGCCTCGGCGTAGTTGCCAAGAATCAACGGACCGTCGTCCGCGAGCCCCAGCGGAACCTCCAGGACGTCCCCGGAGACGTTGGCGAGGACCAGCCAGGCCGCGTCGTCCAGGGTCCTGCGGTAGGCGAACAGGTGCGGGTGTTCAGGCGCCTCCAAGTGGAAGTCGCCAAGAACAACCACATCGTGGGTGTGCCGGAGCCGGATGAGGTCCTGGTAATACCGAAAGACCGATTTCTCCGCGGAACGGTCGGCTTCGGCATTGACGTCCACATGGTTCGGATTGACGTCGATCCAGGGCCGGCCCTCAGTGAAGCCCGCGTTCGGGCCGGCAGTCCACTGCATCGGGGTGCGGGGATTGTCCCGGCTCATGGCGCGCAGTGCTTCGAGGGCCTCCCCGGCGGGCATGCCCTGCGCTGTGGATTCAGCGTAGAAGTTCAGCGATTCGACGTCGCGGTACTGGTCGATCGAAGTGAACCCGGCGTTTGTCATGCCGATTTCCTCGCCCTGGTACACGTACGGCGTGCCGCGCTGCAGGTGCAGCAGCGTGGCCCACAGGGTGGCGGATTCATACCGGTAGGCGCCGTCGTTGCCGAAGCGCGAGAGATGCCGGGGCTGGTCGTGATTGCTGAGGTAGAGGCTGTTCCAGCCGCGGTCCGCCAGTCCGCGCTGCCAGCGGTTCCAGGACGTTTTCAGGTCCGGGAGACTCAGGGGCCGGTAATCCCATTTCCGCCCGCCGGCCTGGTCAAGGCTCACATGCTCGAACTGGAAGACCATGTCCAGTTCCGCCCGGTACGGGTCGGTATAGAGCAGCGCCTGGTCCACCGTGGCGCCGGGGGTTTCGCCCACGGTGAGAAAGTCGCCGTCGCGCCCTGAAAAGACCTCGCGGCGCATCTCCTGCAGGAACTCGTGGATCCGGGGCCCGTTGGTGAAGTGCGGGGAACCGTCGCCCCAGACACTGCCCGGTCCCACCAGGCCGTCGGGCAGCGCCAGGTCCTTGGAGATGAAGTTGATGACGTCCATCCGGAAGCCGTCCACGCCCCTGTCCAGCCACCAGCGCATCGTCTCGTAGACCTCGTGCCGAACGGCCGGGTTCTCCCAGTTCAGGTCCGGCTGGTGCGGCGTAAACAGGTGCAGGTAGTACTGTCCGGTCTCCGGCTCGAAAGTCCAGGCCGGTCCGCCGAAGTGCGAGCCCCAGTTGTTCGGCTCCGCGCCGGGTTCCCCGGGTTCAAAGCCCGGCCGGGCGTCCCGCCACCAGAAATAGTCCCGGTACGGGTTCTCCCGTGACTTCCGGGCTTCCTGGAACACGGGGTGCTCGCTGGAGGTGTGGTTGACCACCAGGTCCATCACCAGTTTCATGCCGCGCACATGCAGCTGTCCGAGCAGCTCGTCGAAGTCCTCTTCCGTGCCGAACAGGCGGTCGATCCGGCGGTAGTTGGAGATGTCATACCCGTTGTCCCGCTGCGGCGACTCGTGCACCGGGGACAACCAGACGACGTCGACCCCCAGATCCTGCAGATAGTCCACATGGGCGAGGATTCCGCGCAGGTCCCCGATTCCGTCCCCGTTGCCGTCCGCGAAGCTGCGCGGATAGATCTGGTAGACGACGGCGCTGGTCCACCATGCTGGCTGGTGCGGATCGCTCATGGCCGGGCTCCTTTCGCAGGCAGTGCGTGGAAGTCTACGCGCCGGGAAGGGCGGGCCAGAAGGGACCCGGCGCTGCCCCGGCGCGCTCCGGCGGCAGAATCACTCCATCGAATCTCCGCGGACCAGCCGCCGCGCCACCTCGGTAAGGAGTTCGACGCCGCGAACGGCGTCTTCATCACGGGTGAATTCAGCTTCGTTGTGCGAGATGCCCTCCACGCTGGGTACAAACAGCATCACGGTGGGCACATGGTCCTTGAGGTTGGTGGAGTCATGACCTGCCACGGTCATGATGTCCCTGTGGCTGAAACCAAGCGCAGCTGCCGCGGCACGGCCCAGCTGGACGCCGGCAGGCTGGTACGGGTTCAGGCCCCACTGGTGTGTCAGGGCCAGGGAGACCTCCGTGCGGGAGCGGGTTTCAGCCTCGGCGATGTGCTTGCCCAGCAGTTCCATGGCTCGGGCCAGCACGGCTTCATCCGGTGAGCGGAGGTCCAGGTTCATGACGACCTGGCGGGCGATGGTCACCGGGGAGTTGGGCAGGACCTGCAGTTGGGAGACCGAGCTGTGCAGCAGGCCCGGTTCGAATTCCTCCGTAAGCTCCCGGGCCGCGGCGATAACCAGCGCTGCCCCGTACAGGGCATCCCGCCGGTCAACCATTCGTGTGGACCCGGTGTGGGACTGGTCTCCGTCAACCGTGACCCGGTACTTCGCGGCAGCCCAGGTCTTGTCCACAATGCCAACCTGGGTCCCGGTCTCCTCCAGGATCCGGCCCTGTTCAATATGGATTTCCGCGTAGCGGGCAACGGAGTCCAAGGTTGGGGTAGTGCCCGGCGCGGACGGGCTGCCCAGCGCCTGGGCCACGGTGGTGCCAGCCAGGTCAGAGGTGGCGCGCGCCGTTTCAAGGGGCAGCTTGCCGGTAAAGACACCGCTGCCCATCATGCTGGGGGTGAAGCGGCTGCCTTCCTCGTTGAACCAGTTCACCACGGCGAGGTTGAAGACGGGGACCAGCTCGCCTGCTTCCGCAGCGGCAGCCGCCCGAACCACTGCGTGGGCGGCTGCCAGAACCCCGTAGGCGCCGTCGTACCGTCCAGCCAGCGGCTGCGAGTCCAGGTGCGAGCCGAGCAGGACCCAGGGGGCGCCGGGAACGAGCTCGGCCAGCCCGAACTGGTTGCCCGCCGGGTCCACGGCCTCGGTGAGCCCGTGGTCCGCCAGCCAGGTGCTGAACCAGGCACGGGTGGCGTGGTCTTCGGCTGTTCCTGCCTGGCGGTCAACACCGCCGCCCGCCGTGGCGCCGAAGCTGGACATGACGGCGAAATCCGACAGGAAACTGGAGTTGCTGGTGCTCATCGGGAGTCCTCTGCTGTGTTGGGAAAGGAGGGGAGGTCTGGGTGCGCGTAGCGGAGCTCGCCGCCCACCATGGTGCCCAGGACCTGCGTGGCGCCGATCCGGGAAGGATGAACCGTGGTTGGATCCTGGTCCAGGAAAACCAGGTCCGCGAGGAGGCCGGGGGAGAGGCTTCCCTTCTCAGCGGACGTGCCGGTGGCTGCGGCGGACCCGGTGGTGTAGGCGGCCAGTGCCTGCTCGGCGCTGATCCGCTCTTCCGGCCCGTACGTCCTGCCGGAGGGGGTTAGCCGTTCGACGAAGGACTGCATCACATCCAGCGGCCGCCCGTTTGAGACGGGACGGTCGGAGCTGCCGGGCAGGACGGCGCCGCGGCGCAGCAGCCCAGCGGCCGGGTAGGATAGTTCGGTGCGGGCGGGGCCAAGCAGCTCCGCCATGCCGTCGCCGAATTCGGTGATGAAGTGCGGCTGCGGGACCAGGACAATCCCCGCCTCCGCGATCCGGTCCAGCTGCTCCGGCTGCACCACGCCGCCGTGCTCGATGCGGTTGGGGAAGCAGTTCAGGCCGTAAGTCTCCTGCGCCTCGGTGATGATGCTGATGGCATGCTCCACCGCTGCGTCACCAATGGCATGCATGGCAATCGGCCACCCTGCGCGGTAAGCGGCGAGGGCCTGCTCTCGCAGCTCCCCGGCGTCCATCTGCAGGTAGCCGTGGTTATGCGTGCAGCCCACATAGTCCTCGGACATGTATGCCGTGCTGCCCAGCAGCGACCCGTCGCTGAAAATCTTCACTGGACCGATCCGCAGCCATTCATCGCCCAGCCCGGAACGGATGCCTGCATCCAGCCCCAGGCCGCCGCCGTCGTCCGAGTGCCCGGAAAGGGAACGAAGGGCGTCCAGCACCAGCATCGGCTGCATCCGCACCGAGAGGAGGCCCTTGTCCCGGGCGGACTGATAGGCGCCGAACTCCCGGGGGGAGTGGCCAATCCAGCCGCCGGCAATTCCGGCGTCGGTGACGCTCGTGATGCCTTCGGTGAGGTAATGCGCGGTGGCGAGTTCCAGTGCTTTCTCGATGGTCTCCAGCGGATACGGCAGCATGAGTTCCTGAACCAGCCGCATGGCGTTTTCTTCGAGGAGGCCGGTTGGCCGGCCGTCGGCTCCGCGGACCACGACGCCGCCGTCAATCCCAGCCGCCAGGTCCTGTGTCCCGGCGACGAGGTCCAAGGCAGCGCCGTTCAGGGTGCAGGCGTGGCCGGAGGAGTGCTTGATCCACACCGGCCGGCCGCCCGAAGCCTCGTCCAGCCGGTCCCGGTCCGGCTGGGCGCCGCCGAGCAGGAGGGGACTGAAACCCGAGGCAACCACCCAGTCATCGGGTGCAAGCTCTGCTGAGGCAGCGCCAATTGCGGCATAGACGTCCTCCAGCGAACGGGCATCCCCCAGTGCTGTTTCCATCAGGCCGAGGCCGAACCACACACTGTGGCTGTGCACATCGTTAAAGCCGGGCACCACTGTCAGCCCCTCGGCGTCGAACACCGTGCGGGCGGGGACATCCATGTCCGGATCCACAGCCAGGATCCTGCCGCCGTGAATGACCAGGGTGCCGGCCCCCGGACGTGCGGGATCCTGGGTGAGCACATGGGCATTGGTAATCAACAGGTCTGCAAGCATGGGTTCCTAGCCGTCGTTCCGTCCCCGGGCGAGCACGGAAATGCACAGCCTGCTGGGTGTTGTTCCCATTCAACTATGGCTAAATGTCTCACTCAATGGACATAAGCCGCCATAATTGGCGGCTAAATTATGCATATCCATAAAGTGGCAGGATGACCGAAATTCCCGTCCCCAACCTGGTGCCTTCCGCCCGGACCTTTCCCCTCGAGGCTTCCTCCGGACACCAGTGGGAAGACCTGATCCGGAGGCTGTGGACCCAGCGTGATTCGCTGGTTTCGGACTTCCTCTCCCGGTTCGAAGCCGTCTCGTATGACGACGCGAAGGTGCCCGAGGA
Organism: Arthrobacter sp. 3Tela_A; assembly: GCF_049311025.1. Lineage (NCBI taxonomy): Bacteria > Bacillati > Actinomycetota > Actinomycetes > Micrococcales > Micrococcaceae > Arthrobacter > Arthrobacter sp. 3Tela_A. Next base: position 10,547 of record NZ_JAXIOM010000077.1, on the reverse strand, counting down.
GGACGTTTACCAAACGGCCGTGGACACCATGGACATGTTCCTCTACCAGATGGCCGGATTGGAGCTCCCTCCGGACCTGCGCAACCTGCCCCGCGAAGTGGCTACGCGCCGTGCGTCCCAGGGGGTTCCGCTGCAGTCCTTCCTGGAAGCCGTGCGCAACGACTTTCGGGTCCTCTGGAAAGGCCTGGAGCGTGTGGCGCACGGGGACGGCGTCAACGTCCTGGTGTCCAACATGGACCGGGTCATGGACGTGGTGGAAGGCTACGTTTCAAGCATCCAGCAGTCCTTCGTGGAAGCCGAAGCACTCCTGGCACGGGACAAGCAGCTGTACCGCCAGCGCCTGCTCTCCCGGCTGTTCAGCGGAGAACCAAAGACGCAGCAGGATGTTGAGGACATCGCAGCGGGGCTTGGGGTCCGGGCTGCGGATACCTTCGAACTGCTGGCGGTAATCGGAGATGCCGTAGCCGAAGCACAGCGTGCGTTCCTGAATGACCGCCGGCTGCATTCCTACGAACGGGCCGGAGTCCTGTACATCTTCCGGCAGCAGCGCGCCGGCTCCTGGCAGCAGGAGCCGCCCGGGTTCGCAGCCGGCTACATCCCGGACATTGCGGGACTGGCGGCAGTTCCGGCCGCCGCCTCATCAGCCCTGGTGCTGGCGCGCAGCGGCGGCCCCGGCCTGCAGACCGTCCAGGAAGCCTGGCAGCGGATCGCAGCCGAGCTGCTGGAGCAGACACTGCCCGGATTCTGCTCCGGCGTGCAGGAGGCGCTGCGCAAATGCACGGACCACGAACGTGCCCGGCTGCTCCAGGTGGCCGAAAGCTATGCCCGCACGGGGTCCATCAAGGAAACGTCGGAGGAGCTTTACTGCCACCGCAACACCGTGGTCAACCGGCTGCATTCACTGCAGCAGGTCATTGGACTGGACCTGGCCGTCCCGGGGGAGGCCTCCCGGGCCCTGATTGCCCTCAGCACCCTCCCGGAATATCCCCGCACTGTCTAAATGCCCAATCTTTGCGTAAAAGGTGGGTGAAATTTGTCATTGTTTGGTCAATTGCCGCCTGACTACGCTCAGGGAGATACCTCCCACACCGGCCCGCATGCCTCCCACTTATCGCGGTGCGGCCAGCTCGAAAGGCAACATCACTCGTGACTAACACCACCACTCGACCGGGGGAACGCGGCGCACCCGTGACCATCTCCGGAAAGGACGCGGGCACCATTGCCCGCGCCTCCTTCGTCGGCACCGCGCTGGAATGGTACGACTACTACCTGTTCGGCACCGCCGCAGCCCTGGTCTTCAACCGCCTGTACTTCACCACCATGGATCCGACGGCGGCACTGCTGGCCTCCTTCGCAACCTTCGGCGTCGGCTTCGCTGCCCGCCCCATCGGTGCCATCCTCTTTGGCTACATCGGTGACAAGTTCGGCCGCCGGCCGGCGCTGCTGGCCACCATCGTCATGATTGGCATCGCCACCGGGCTGATCGGCCTGCTGCCCGACTTTGGTTCCATTGGACTCGCTGCGCCGATCCTCCTGGCGGTCCTGCGCCTGGTCCAGGGCCTGGCCGTCGGCGGCGAATGGGGCGGTGCGGTCACCATGGCCATCGAGCACGCGCCGGTCGAGAAGCGCGGCCGGTTCGCGGCCCTGGTCCAGGTCGGCTCTCCCGTCGGTACCCTGCTCTCCTCCGCCGCCTTCTCCCTGGTGCTGCTCTTCCCGTCGGAGACCTTCGACGCCTGGGGCTGGCGCATCCCGTTCCTGATGGCCTTCCCGCTGCTGCTCATTGCACTGTGGATCCGCATCAAGGTTGAGGAATCCCCCATCTTCAAGGACCTCCTGGCCCAGGAGGAAACCTCCAAGGTTCCTGCCCTGGACGTCTTCCGCAACGCCGGCGGACGCCTGGCTGTCGCCGTGATGGCTGCACTGCTGGGTGTGGGCGGCTTCTACATGATCACCACCTTCATTGTCAGCTACGGTTCCAACACCCTCGGCGTGGACCGGCAGATCATGGTCAATGCCACGCTGATCGCGGCCGTTGCCCAGATATTCGTCACCATTGCGATGGGCCGGCTGTCCGAAAAGATCGGCCCGGGCAAGGTCACCATGTGGGGCGGCATCCTCACCGCTGCCGCAGCATTCCCGATCTTTGCCATGGTGGACACCAAGTCCACGCCGATGATCATGCTGGCCATCACCCTCGGCATTGTGCTGATTGCCGTGGCCTACGCCGTCAACGGTGCTCTGCTGACCGAACTGTTCCCGCCGAAGCTGCGCTACTCCGGCGTTGCCCTGGGCTACAACATTGCCGGCGCCACCAGTGGTTTCATGCCGCTGCTGGCCACTGCGATGCTCGGGTTCTCCGGCAACCAGTCCTGGGGCGGCGCGCTCATCCTGGCCATCATTGCCGTGATCACCGCCGTCGGCGGTTTCCTCGGCGAGCGGCTGCGGGTGCAGGACAAGAGGATTGTCTCCGCGGACTGACCCAATCGCCGCCGCCTCATGCGCGGCGGCCACCATAATCCGGCCGGCAGGAAGGACCCGTTCCCCCATGGACTTCCTGCCGGCCTTTCAGGCAAGGCCCCGCCGGTCCCCGCGGCGGGGCCTTTTGCTGTCAGCGGGCAGTTGCCTGGCGGCCTACAGGGTCAGCCGCATCAGGACCCGGGGAAAACCGTTAAGGACAGACGAGGTGTCCGCGGCCTTGACGAATCCAGCTGCCTCAAACAGGCTGCGGGTGCCGACGTATGCCATGGTCAGGTCCACTTTTTCGCCCTGGTTGTCCACCGGGTAAGCCTCGACGGCGGGTGCCCCGTGCCCTCGCGCGAAGTCGACGGCGCCGGACACCAGCGCGTGGGAGATTCCCCTGCCGCGGTGGCCGGGACGGACCCGCACGCACCACAGGGACCACACCGGCAGGTCATCGATGGCGGGAATCCTCCGGTTCTTCGCGAACGAGGTGTCCGCCCGGGGATGGATCGCGGCCCACCCGGCCGGCACGCCGTCGTCGTATGCCAGGACGCCGGGAGGAGGCACTTCGCCCAGCAGGCCCCGCATCTTCTCTCCACGGGCCCGGCGCTGCAGCGACTGGTTCTCCTTTGACGTCAGCAAGCGGTAGCTCAGGCACCAGCAGGCGTTGGAATCAGGATGCTTGGGCCCCAGGACGGCGGCAGTATCTGCGAACACCGTGGCGGGCCGAACCTCGAGGGGCATGCCCACACCCTACCGCTGAACCTGGACGAAGCTGAGAACCCCGCGGAAACGGGCTAGACTAGCCGGTTCATCCCGGCGGATCCTCCGCCGGAAGACATAAGCAGCAGGTAAAAGAAAAGAGAGCGCAATGTTCGCCGCTGGAGCGTCCATTACCGAGATTGAGCAAGACGTCGAGGACATGATCGTTCAGCTGGTGCACCGGCTGGGAGACCTGGCGGATGCGGACCCGGATCCGGTGGGAGCCCAGGAACGGGCCTACATCAAGGCCTTCTCCGACGTACGGGCCAACAGCTCCATGGACCAGGCCGCACTGCTGGAAACAGCCATCAGCCGGCCCAACCTCGCAGAGTCGCTGCTGTACCTGAACCGCCGGCTGGATGCAGCGAACCTGGGCCCGCGGGACCCGGCGGGAATCATCGGCGTCGTCATCCGCCTGGCCATGGACGGGCTGTGGGTCAGCGACATCCTGGACTCCAGCCGTTTCACCAAGGCGGAGCGCGAGCGGATCACCACGCTGCTCACGGCCCTGTCCCGGCTGAGTGATGAGCGGATGGCGGAGCTGCTCCCGGAGTGCGCCGCCACCCGCTAGCTGTTACTTCTTGTCATCCCCGGTGAGCCGCTGGGACAGGTAGACCGGGATCATCGACGCCACGATCAGCACGGCGGCAATGACGTTCACCACCGGCGCCTGGTTGGGCCTGGCCATGTTGTTGAAGATCCAGATCGGGAGCGTTTCGGTGCCGGGCGGGGCGGTGAACGTGGTGACCACCACCTCATCGAAGCTCAGGGCAAAGGCGAGCAGCCCGCCGGCAACAAACGCCGAACGGAACCCGGGGAACGTGACCTGGAAGAAGGTCTTGACCACGTTGGCGCCCATGTCCATCGCCGCTTCCTCCAACCCGCGGTTCATTCGGCCCAGCCGTGCCTGGACGTTGTTGAAGACCATCACGATGCAGAACGTCGCATGGCCGACAATCACGGAGAACAGCCCCAGGCCGATTCCCAGCGGTTCCAGCACGGTCTTGAACGTGTTGTTCAGGGCCACGCCGGTGACGATGCCGGGCAGCGCGATGGGCAGCACCACCAGCAGGTTGATGGTGTTCTTGCCGAAGAAGTCGTAGCGGGACAGGGCGAACGCCACCATTGAACCCAGCACCAGGGCAATGACCGTGGCAACGGATGCGACCTTCAGCGAGGTCCACAGCGCCTCCCGCACGCCTTCGTTATGCCAGGCGGCAACCCACCAGCGGGTGGTGAATTCCTGAATGGGGAACGCACCCGAGGTGGTGGCGTTGAACGAATTTGCGATCACCAGCAGCAGCGGCAGGTAGATCGCAGCCATGACCAGGCCGGCGAAGACCCGCAGGGTGATTTTGGCGGAAGCCGATAGCCTCATGTCTCTCTCCTACAGTTGCTTCAGGGCGCCGGACTTGCGGGCCAGGAACAGGTAAAGCACGACGACGATGATCGGCACGGTGCCGAAGGCTGCGGCGAGCGGCGGGTTGAGGTTGATGTTCGAGGCGATGACGGTGCCAATCACCTGGGTCTTGCCGCCGACGAACTGGGCGGCGATGTAGTCGCCCAGGCTCAGCGAGAAGGTGAAGATGGACCCGGCCACGAAGGCCGGCTTCAGCAGCGGAACCGCCACGGTCCACACCGTGGACCAGGGCTTGGCGCCCAGGTCCGAGGACGCGTCGAACAGGCTGTCCGGGATTTGGCGGAAGGCGTTGTAGACCGGCACTGCCATGTAGGGGAACCACAGGTAGGCCAGTGTCACGATCAGCGCGGCAGTGCCGTAGCCGGGACCGGTCATGCCCAGCGGTGCCAGCAGCCAGTCCAGCGGGCCGCCGGAGGAGAAGGTGATGCGCCAGGAAAAGACCTTCACCAGGTAGCCTGCCCAGAGCGGGAGCGTGATGCCGATTGCCAGGGCCGCGCGCATCTTCGGGGAAGCCACTTTGGCCATGTAGAGCCCCAGGGGCAGGGCCAGGGCGGCGCACAGCACGGTGACAGCCAGTGCGATGCCGATGGTCCGCAGGGCGGTCTGCTGGTAGGCCGGGACCGTGATGATCTCCGTGAAGTTCTCCAGCGTGAACGCGGGAATGACCTTGGAGGTGAAGCTGTCCGTGGTCCAGAACGCGGTGATGAACAGCAGGATCAGGGACCCGATGTAGAGGACGCCGAGCCAGCCCAGCGGCAGCAGGAGCAGGCCGGTAAGGCGGGCTTTGGGCCGGGCATAGAGCATGCGGGACATGCGGTCGCCCAGGCTGTTCCGGGGCTGCACCTGCGCTGCTGCGGGCGGGGGCGGGGTTTCGTGGATTACTGCCATGGCGCTTTTCCGGCGGGTTTCCGCCGATTCTCCTCTTGGGGCGGGCCTGTGGGACGTGGTGCCGCGGTGCGCGGCTGGGAGTTTGGAAGCCGGTGGGCGGCGGCAGTTCTCTTCGCCGCCCACCAGCGGTCAGTGCGGGGTGGAACTAGCCCTTGATCTCAGTCCAGGCCTTGGTCCATTCCTGGTAGTTGGTGCAGGTCACGTCCGTACGTCCGTCCACGCACTGCTCAACCGGGGTGGTCCACATCCAGACCTGCTTGTAGTAGTCCTCGTCGGTGGCGTGGAAGGTCTCGCAGTGGGCTGCGTTCGCTTCCGAGCCTTCGCATGCCAGGGCGTTGGCCGGAGCCATGCCGAAGTTCTGCGAGATCTGGGCGTTGACCTCGGCGGAGGAGGCATAGTCCATCCACTTGTAGGCGCAGTTCGGGTTCTTTGCCTCCGCGGCGATCATCCAGGTGTCCGACCAGCCGGTGGCACCTTCCTTGGGCAGCACGGACTCAACCTTGCCGCCGTCGCCCTGGGCCAGGTTCACGATGACCTGCCATCCCGTGCCCATGTGGGCGGTGCCGGAGGAGATGGAGCTGACGGCCTTCAGGGCGTCGTTCCAGTACTCGCCCACCAGGCCGTTCTGGGTCTTGAGGAGTTCGACGGCAGCAGCGAGCTGCTCCTCGTCGAGGGCGTAGGGGTTGGTGATGCCCAGGTCCGGCTGGGTGGCCATCAGGTACACGGCTGCGTCGGCGATGTAGATCGGGGAGTCATAGGCCATGGTCTTGCCGGCGTACTCGGTGTCTTCTTCCCACAGCGGGGCCCAGGAATCCGGGGCCTGGGCGACGTGGTCGGTGTTGTACATCAGCACGTTGGCGCCGCGGCCAATCGGAACGCCGTAGCTCTTGCCGTTGAGCGTGTCATAGACCTGCCCCTTCAGCCCGTCCACGATGTTGCCGAAGTTGGGAATCAGGTCGGTGTTGATCGGAGCCACGTCGCCGCCGGCGATCAGGCGCAGGGAAGCGTCGCCGGAGGCGGATACCAGGTCGTATTCGCCGCTGCGCATCAGCTGGACCATTTCATCGGAGGTGGCGCCGACCTTGCGGTTCACCTCGCACTTGGTCTCTTCCTCGAATGCTGAAACCCAGTCGGCGTCGGGGTTGGTGGAGCCGTCTTCCACGAAGCCGGCCCAGGCGATGATGTTGACCTGGCCTTCGCTTTCGCCGACTTCACTGGCCATGGGCAGGTCCGGGACCTGGATGCCGGTGGTGCCGGAGTCCGTGGTGGAGGCGTCCCCGCCGCAGCCGGCCAGGACCAGCGAGAGCGAGGCGAGCGCTGCCAGCGGCAGTGCCTTGGTGATCTTCATGGGAGAACCTTTCATAGTGGGTGCGGAGCGGGTGGAACAGGGCCGGTAGCCGGCCGGGCAGTGAAGCTAGGAAACGCGGAAGTTGAAGCGTGAGGGCCACTGGAGCTCAACGGCGTCTCCCCGGGAGGCAGCGGTGGCCCGGGAGTCGTTCTGCTCCTGGACAATCAGTCGGTCCCCGGCTGCCGTGGCGGCGACATAGCGCGTCGTCGGGCCGGTGTAGACGATTTCCTCGATGGTGGCCGGCACGGCTGAGAACCCTTCGGGTGCCGGGGTTCCGGGTGCGGCGAGGTGGATGCGTTCGGGCCGGATGCTGACCAGGCCGTCCGTGCCGGTGAGCTGGCGGGCGAGCTCGCCTTCAACCAGGTTGGTGCTGCCCAGGAAGGTGGCCACAAAGCGGGTTGCGGGCCGCTCGTAGAGGTCTTCCGGGGTTCCGACCTGTTCAATCCCGCCGTCGTTGAAGACGGCGATCCGGTCTGAGAGCGTGAGTGCCTCTTCCTGGTCGTGGGTGACGAAGATGAAGGTGATGCCGACTTCGCGCTGGATCTGCTTCAGCTCGATCTGCATCTGTTCGCGCAGCTGCTTGTCCAGGGCGCCGAGCGGTTCATCCAGCAGCAGCACCTGGGGGCGCAGGATGAGGGCGCGGGCCAGGGCGATGCGCTGGCGCTGTCCGCCGGAGAGCTGGGACGGCAGCCGGCCGGCCACCTGCGGCAGCCGGACCATCTCCAGGGCTTCGGCAACCCGGCGCTCGCGTTCGGCCCGGGGGGTCTTGCGTAGTTTGAGCCCGTAGCCCACGTTTTGCGCCACCGTCAGGTGGGGGAAGAGGGCATAGTCCTGGAAGACGGTGTTGACATTGCGTTCGAACGGAGCCTTGCCGGTGACGTCGGTGCCGTGCAGCTTGATGGTGCCGCTGGTGACAGGCTCGAAGCCTGCGACCATCCGCAGCACTGTGGTCTTGCCGGATCCGGACGGACCCAGCAGGGAGAAGAATTCGCCGGAGCGGATGTCCAGGTCCAGGTCCTTGACCGCGGTGAAGTCGCCGAAGCTTTTGGTCACGGAGGAGAGGCTGATGGCGTTGCCGGAGGGCGCCTGTTCCTCGGCGGCGGGGGAGAGAGGTGCTGTGCTGGCTCGCACGGTGGATCCTTTCACTTCAGCTGGAAGCGCCGAAGCGCGTCAGGTAGTAAAGCTATGAAACCAGATGTTATATGTAATTTGGATCACTTCAAGTAAATTTCTTGTTACGGATGCGCGGCCCGGCACGCTGGCGCCGTCCGGCCCGCCAAGCTGGAAAGATCGTGAACATGCCCCAGAACACCGCTCCGCAGAAACGTCTCCTTACCGCTGTCTTCGCGCCGCTGGGCGACGCAGGCAAGGCCAGCCGGGTCGAAGAACGCATAGTTCAGGGGATTTCGGCCGGAGCGCTCGCGGACGGGGACCGGCTGCCCACGGAGGTTGAACTGGCCGCATCGATGGGCGTGGCCACGGTGACGGCACGCGAAGCGCTGGCCGGACTGCGCTCCCGCGGACTCGTTGAAACCCGGCGGGGACGCGAAGGCGGCACGTTTATTACGCTGCCGTCCGGGGACAGGTCGGTGCTGGTGCGCCGCCGGCTCACCGGCATGAGCCGGGTGGAACTGCGCGACCTGGCGATCCACTACGCAGCGATCGCGGCCACCTCTGCGGAGCTGGCAGCGGACGCCGCCGACCGCGAAGACGTGGAGGCTCTGGCCCATCTGCTCGACGCCCCCGCGGGTGGCAACAACCGCGCCGTCGGCGATTTCCTGCTCGAACTCGCGGCCCTCAGCCAGTCAGCCCGGCTGACGCGCGAGTATGTTCGGCTGCACACCGACTACGGTTCCCTGCTGGGGCTGGCGCACGCCGACCCGGTTTTCGACTCTGCCATGGTCCGGCTGTGCCGCCGGATCTGCACTGCTGTCTCCGAGGCCGATCCCTCGACGGCGCGCTCGCTGGTCCGCCAGTATGTCCAGGCTTCCGTGGCCTGGCTGATTGATGAACACACCCGTCTGCACTCCGCCGCCCTCACTACGGCGGAGCCCTCACCCCCCGCACCCGCCAGGAGGAAAGCATGAGCATTTCCCGCAGTGAATCCCAGCCGTTTCCGGCAGCGCAGCCGGAAGACGTTGGCAGCTTTTTCCAGGAACTCCTGGAACATCTCGAAAAATGGAAGCCCTGTCTGCTGGACCTCTTCCGCGATCCCGGCGAGCCGCCGCTGCGGCGGGACGTGGATGCCGCCGTCGAGCCCCTGACGAGCGAGCTGCTGGGCGGCAGCGACTATCCGCTTGCCGGCGGCGGTTTTGTGGCCGCGCACGACGCCGTTGCTGACGCGCCCTGGCACATGGCCTGGTGGCAGGTTCGGAGCAAGGAAAACCAGCTGCTTTCATCGCTCGAAAGCATGGGGGAGGCCTACTCCCGGCGGGAATGGTTCACCGTTCCGCTGGAGACAGGGGCCAGCCATGTGACCGGCCCGTATGTGGATTTCATCTGCACCGACGAGTACACCGTCACCCTCACCTCACCGGTCAGTGTGGGCGGACGGATTGTGGGTGTGGTGGGCGCGGATGTTTTCGTGGAATCGCTGGAGGAAATACTGCTCCCGGCGCTGCGCCGCCTGCACCCCGAAGCGTCCCTGGTTAATCGGGTGGGCCGCGTGGTGGTGTCGGCGGATCCGCAGTTAGCGGCCGGCCGGCTGCTCGTAGGCGACTGGCGGCACTCCGCGGATCCGGGACGGATGGAGCTGCGCGGACCGGAGTATGCCGGGCGCCGGGCAGCGGTGCACCCGTGCGGGAGCCTGCCGCTCGCCGTCGTGGTCCCCGGCTAACGCGTTCGGGAGTCAGGCCGCGGCAGTCCGTGCCGGAATGTGGAAGAACGGCACGGTGCGGTTGACCATCGGCCCGATCAGCAGGGCGAAGGCCACGGTGCCCAGCCCGACGGCGCCGCCCAGCGCCCAGCCGATGGCAAGAACCGTCACCTCGATGCCGGTGCGCACGGCCCAGAGCGGCCAGCCGAAGCGGGCGTGGATCCCGGTCATGAGTCCGTCCCGGGGACCCGGGCCCATGCGTGCGCCGATGTAGAGCCCGGTTGCCACTGCGAGGAGCACCAGCCCTGCCGTAAACAGCAGGATCTGCCCCCACAGCTGTGCCGGTTCATCCACAACGGCCAGCGCCACCTCAGCGCTGGGCCCTACCAGCAGCACGTTGAGTACGGTCCCGACTCCGGGCTTCTGCCGCAGCGGAATCCACAGCAGCAGCACCACCAGTCCGATCAGGTTCGTGACCAGCCCAAACGCGATGCCGGTCTGCAGGCTGGTGCCCTGCCCCAGCACGTCCCACGGGGAGACGCCCAGCCCCGCACGGATCATCATGCCGATGGAGAAGCCATAGAAGAAGAGGCCGGCCAGCAGCTGCAGCACCCGGCGGAGGAAGTTCGCGGACATGAGAACAACCAAACTCCTCCGGCGGCTTTAATCCAAAAGCTGCCCGGTTACCGGAAGACATACGCGGTAATCAGCGAGCCGGCTAGGAGCGCAGGCGTACGACGGCGTCGGCACGGTCTGCGTGGGCTGCCACCAGCTCTGCGTTGGCCTGGGGGCGTGCCCGCCCCCCCGCCCCGGCCGCCCCCCGGGGGTTGGCGGCGGCGGGGGGGCGGGCGGGC